>NZ_JBICJM010000044.1:0-107389 GCF_043103065.1 Vibrio sp. YQ_11
TGGCCAATAAAAAAGCGGAGACCATCGTCTCCGCTTTTGTATCTTTTATTTAATGTCCGCCTAGCTCACTAACGACGGCTCTCGTTGTCGTCGGGCTTGAGCGACAAGCAAATTACTGTGACTATTTGATTTTGCTACAGGTTTGCTCTGAAACCAATTCATCAGCAATTAACTGACCGCGTGAGTTACGCACTTTCAATCGGTACATCAAACCCATATCAATTTGCTCTCTTACCGACGGCGTATTGCAGTATGTATAAATACTGGTATTCAGTACTTGGTTTAATGGTTTCGCACCTAAAGCATCGTCGTTGTAAATCATCATCATTTCTACCACGTTCTTGTTAGAAGAAACACGCATAATTTGCAGCGGACCGTATTCCAACGGCAGTCCGGCAGACAAGACACCAGCACGGTTAGACGCCATTAATTCAAGTTGGCGTTGGTTGTCATTGCTTGATGAACAACCCGCCAATGCACCAAAGGCGAGGAAGAGACACAGTAATTTTTTCATAACTTAAAACACTTTTTTGAACGGTTTTACGATCACGTTTTCGTAAACGCCCGCCGCCACATAAGGATCGGCGTCAGCCCATGTTTTGGCATCTTCCAAAGAGGAAAATTCAGCAATGACTGTCGAACCAGTAAAGCCGGCTTCTCCTGGGTTATCAGAGTCGATCGCTGGCATTGGACCTGCAGTAAGTAAACGACCTTCATCTTGAAGCTGTTGCAAGCGTTCTAAATGTTGAGGACGAACGCCCATACGTTTTTCCAATGAGTTCTCGACGTCCTGAGAAAAGATGACGTACCACATAGCATAGTTCCTTAATTGGTGGGGTAAAGTGTTAATTTAACGTCTTTTTTGAACCTCTCACAAGTGAACAATAGAAAATGTGAGATTCTTCCTAGCAATTCGATTTTATGACGACTTAGCTTTGCACTGGACGTGGTTTGCCTTCACTGTCGATGGCTACATAGTTAAAGGTTGCTTCACAAACCATGAAACGATCTTCGATGCCGTCGACTTTCACTGGTTTCACCCAGACTTCTAGGTCAACGCTCATAGATGTACGGCCGATTTTCTTACACACGCCGTAACAACAAACCACGTCACCTACGCTGACTGGTTTTTTAAATGTAATGCTTGAAACAGAAACGGTAACGACGCGACCAGAACAGATCTCTTTCGCCAGAATCGCACCCGCCAAGTCAAGTTGAGACATTATCCAACCACCAAAGATATCGCCGTTTGCATTTGTATTAGCGGGCATTGCAAGGGTACGAAGCAGAAGCTGGCCTTTCGGAGAGTTAAATTCTTGGCTCATAGTGACATCCTAAATCTTCAAGGGCGCTCAAAAAAAGCGCAAATATGGTGTGCCAATAAGAATACTAATGCAGTAATTATTGGTCCGTTGAACAAAACAGCGACCCGAAGGTCGCTGTGAATAATACATTTGCGCGGATTATAGCAAAATTGAGTTTTTAATCATCAACCGAGACATCGGAGGAGTTATTTTTCTCTTCCTTTGGCATGTGCTTGTAAATGTAGACACCAGTAGCAATCATGTAGGCGAAGGTGGCAATCAGCATTCCAAATACTTTGAAGTTAACCCAAACATCCAGAGGTAGCTCGTAAGCGATGTAAATGTTTAGGCCTGCAAAAAATGAGAAGAAGCCTACCCATGCCCAGTTTATCTTCGCCCAAATCGCGTCAGGTAGCGTGATCTCTTTACCCAACATGCCTTTGACGACCGATTTTCCCATTAAGTGGCTGGCGGTTAAGCCAACGGCAAGCACCACGTAAATGATAGTGACTTTCCATTTTATGAAGTTGTCGTCATGGAAGAAAATGGTCATGCTGCCGAATATCGTGACGATGACAAACGTGATCAGTTGCATCTTCTCTACTTTCTTATACAGCGCGTAGGTCACGATAAGTTGAACTGCCGTTGCAACGATGAGTGCTCCAGTCGCTACATAGATGTCGTACATCTTGTATAGAGCGAAGAAGATAATGAGAGGAATAAAATCAAGGATTTGCTTCATGTTGCCAAAAACTACCGAGTTGTTGAGTTGCTGACAGTCTAGCGGAATCTGGCGTAATGTGAATAGCTCAAGGGATTTGGATAAAAAATTGCCGCTCAATGAGCGGCAATGTATTGATATGTTTAAGGCACCTAAAAAGGCGAAATCTTGCTCGTTAGTACAGATAGCTTGGTTAGCTTCTGTAGGCTTGACTCATGGCTCGAGAGCTAAACGATTCTTTCCTACGCCACACGTTGGTATTGAGAAATCAGAGACTTTACGTCTTCCAAATAGCCTTCTCTCAACAAGTTATCGACGGTGGCTTCTAGCTCTTCATGCGTCATGGTGAAGCAAGTTGATTTGCCTGTCATTAGGCTCAAATATTGGTGATACTCTTCCTCGGTGTAGCGTCCGATTCTGTCTAACAATAGTGCTTTTATTCCGTGATGAATCAAGCCGTAATATGTGTGTCGGTGAAGTAACATAGCCATCTCCTTATCAAGCTTCCTGACTGCATGACAGCAAGCTCAACGCTCTGGATAATTCGGTTTGTACTTCAGTTAGGCAGTTTTAATGCCAACTATTCATTCGCAATTTGATAACTGTTCGTTACGCTGATTTTATCGAAATGAAGCCATCTCACCAGTACATCACGCAATGCGTTGAGTGTGGTTGGCTTTTCCAGACGACCATCCATCAACTTAGCAATCATCTCGAGCTCTTTCTCTCCAGATTCACCAGACAGGGCGATGATTGGCGTAGTTGGGGAGCACTGCTTGATTTTTTCGCTGGCATCAAACCCATTCATTACCGGCATTTGAACATCCATCAACACCAAATCGACCTGATGTGATTGAAACAGTTCCACCGCATTTGCGCCGTTATTGGCTTGTAAACTATTGACGCCAAGTCGGTTTAGGTACATTTGAACCAAAGTACGTTGCACCTCTTTATCATCGACAATGAGCACAGTTGGTGCATCTTTGTTGATTTGTACGACAGGTTCTGGACTTGGTTTGGTTTTGACTTTCTGATTCCAGTTGTAAAAGTTTGGCGTTCGAAGCGTTTCTACTTTCGGTGCATTTGGCACAACCGGAAAATGCAGATAAAACTCGGTAAATTCATTAGTTACCGATTTACACTCAATTCGACCACCAAAAGAACGCATCACACGCTGACAGTAACCCAAGCCAAGTCCGCTACCGCCGCTCTTCTGGAATGAGAAAAAGTCATCAAAGATTTTGTGTACGATGCTGTCATCGATCCCAGGCCCTGTATCGCGGAAAACAAGCGTGTTTTCATAAGGGCCGACGAGGGTTCTGATTTCAATTTGACTATCGGGATAGGAATCAAAATAGTAAATCGCATTGCGAATCAAATTGAAAATGACAAAGTTGAACAGCGTCTCGTTGATTTTGGCGACAAAGTCGTTTTGAGTCGGAAGTTTCACCCTTTCGATGATGTGTTCGTTTTCAAAACCGTATCGACTCACCGCAAGATCCACCGCTTTATGAATCGAGGTAAGCGAAAGGGGTTCATGCACAGCAGAAGTATCGCTGACTTCGCGCAAGATGATGTCGATGAGTTGGCGTCCACGCTGAATTGCTGCTTGGCCTTTTTCGATATCGCTTATGATCTTGTCATCGGATGCATTGCTATCAATGTGCTGTTTCAGCGCTTCAAATTGAAGCTGAACTTGCGCCAATGGGTTGCGCATTTCATGGGCGATCGAGTTGGCCAACGCGCGGCTTTGACGAATCTTTCTATCAGACTCAATCGTATTTTGTACGCGGATCAACAATGTTTGTAGTGCTGAAATCTCTTCGTTCGAAAACAGTTTGTTATCGCTTTTGTGTGAAGAAATCAGCAAATGTGAAACCGACTTTTCACGGCCAAACAGTGGCATAACAAGTGCCGTGTTACTCGATCTCATGCGTTCATACAGAGCTTTGATTGAACCTTTTGAAGACGGTTTTTCGTCGAGTCTTTCAGAAAGTTCGTCGAGCACCAAAACCGAATCATTGCTGTGTAAATAATCTTCGTAGAAGGTTTCGGTGTAGTTACTGGTTACGAGTTGAAGCTTGTCATTGGGTATGTTGAGTAATGTGCTCAACTGATGCACGGCATCGTCGATTGAGCGCTTAAACTCTTCTTCTAACGCTAAGATCTGCTGTACTGGTGTTTGTCGATTGCCGTAGATAAAGAACGATGCGACTCGGCTAACGCGTTTGTAGACCAAGTGCCAAGTGATGCCAATCAAGGCGCAAATCGGAATTGAGATGAGCCATTGATTGTCTTCAGACATTGGAATAAATACCGCACCTAATGGCAGGACGAAAATGGTGCACACAAAAAGCACACTGATCGTCAGATAAGCAAGGTATTTGGCGCTGTAGAATCTCGATGTAAGCAGCGCGTAACCAACAAACAGCATTTCACTGATGGATAACGCTGGTGGCAGCCACGTTAGTGAGAAATCCCCAAGGAAGTAGGTCATGCCTAGGTGTATGACAGCCGTAGACAGCATGAATACTAAGATCCCTGCGATCATGTAATTGTTCTTCGCTATAGAGAGCTTACTGCTGTTTGCGCGCATGCTAATGAGGTTGGTGAGTGTCATAACGACAAAGGTCACCAATCCCATGAAGAAATAAGAAGTGTGAGGGCCAAACTCAATCACAAATTGGCTAGGGCCATCAATCAGCACATTCTCAACGGTTAGGTTCGGGCGTAAATTGATGACCAGAGAATAAACCGTCAGCGCAACAAAAATGCCTTGTTGCCACAGTTTTACTTTGCCTTTTTTCTGCTCTGCGGCGAGCTGGCAAGAAAAGTAGAAAGCAAAAGCAAATGCGAAGAAGGAAGCTAAGTTGGCTAATTTCGCCATGAAAATGCCGTCCTCTGACCCAAGCAGAGGTAGCAAATCGGTATGGAAGTAGGCGTTACTGCTAATCCAAATAATAATGCATGTCGAATAGGCGATATAAGGCGCGTGGTACGAACCTAAGATCACTTCGTTCTTTTGTTTAAGGCGATAGCAGTAGTACAGCAGCCACACGAGAACCACGGCCACTGTAGCAAACAGTGTGATGGCTTTCGGGTAGAGTAGGCCACTAAGACCTATATCAAGCATGTTCATTCACCTGCGTATTTTGTCTGATTACTCGAATACGGCGTTTATAATCGCGAAAGTCTGTGCGTTTAAAGGTGTCTACCATCGATTCAAAATTCCAGAAACCCCGGTACGTATTAATACCGTCACCGTTAATGTCGCAGTATCCTGAATGAAAGTAGGCTTTAGAATCAATAGATTGATAAAAATTTAATATGAACGCTTGTTCTATAATGGTGAACCCAACCTTGTAGCCTGACTGAAACAGCACATTCATCAGCTCTTTTTGTGCAAGATATAAGAAGTAGAGCTTGTGTTGAACGCTGCCGCTCACAGTAAGACGTAGCACTTCGCATACCGTCTCTGTTTTAGTTATGTGTGTTTGGAATGCCTGATCAAACACTGTTAAAGAACCATAGTCTGTAACGAGGTCACTTGCCAAGATATCAAGACGATTAAGCTCTTGATAGCCGTGCAGAGGTAGACAGAATCGCCATTTTTCACTGTTAAACTGCGGCGCATAACTTAGCCAAGTGTTACGTTGGTTCCAGTCTTGGATTAGCGCTGATGCGACTAACACCGGAGTTGTCTGAGTTTGGAGCAGAATAAAGTGCTTACCTTTCTGAGAAAGTGACAACAAGGGCAAGATTTCATACCACTTTTCTCCTTGAACGAAGAGTTCCAAATTACTCAACGCAACTGCGTCACTCAAGGTCATTGCCACTGGGTTGCTGGGCAGTTGAACGCGCATTGAAGACTCTGAAATATCATCAATGAGCATTGCTGAGTAAGAGGCGTCTTCGAAGGAGAGTTCAGTCGCTGGTTCGCGGTTTTCAAGCGAGTATTTCTGTTTGATGGCTTCGATTTCGCAAGCGCACCAAAAGTCTAACCAATGAGGGAAGCACTCTGCTGCAATTAATTCAAGTAGATAGACGTCGTCATGTAGGTTGTTCGGATGCAGTCGAACCAAATCTCGATAATCCATTAACTCAAACAAGACAGAAAGACTTTTGGACTGGTACTCAGGATAGCGTGCCAGCAAGTTCGTTTCTCGTTGATGAGTGATGGACTCAAAGAGAGAGGCTCTCTCTTGTGGTGTTAGGAAGCGAAGAACAATATCGATCAGTGCCTGTTGTTTTGTTTCAATAGGCAAATCTGTATTGGAAAGCGAAACCAAAGACAGCTTAAGACTCATGATACAACCTAGATCTGACGTTTTTTATAGTTAGTACGGGCGTTATATCACTTCAGAAAAATTATGCTATTAGTTTCTATTTGTATGGTTACGTAATGCAAAGAATCGAAAAAAAAGCCGCTCTTTTGAGCGGCTTTTAAGTATTTGTTAGGCAACTAAGCTTCTTGCTTTTGTAACTCCGCTTCAGCGGCAGTTTCTTCTACTAAAGCATCAACAATGACCGCACATGCCGCATCACCAGTAATGTTTAGAGCCGTACGAATCATGTCGAAGATACGGTCAAGAGCGAAGAGTAGAGGCAGACCTTCAATTGGGATACCCGCCGCTAGTAGTACTGCTACCACTAGGAAAGAAGGGCCCGGAACACCAGCTTGACCAACCGCACCTAGTGTTGAAGTCACGATAATAGCGATGTAAGCGCCCATGCCTAGGTCGATGTTGAACAGCTGTGCAAAGAAGATAGCAACCAAGCCGTAGTAAATCGCATTACCAGACATGTTGATGGTCGCGCCCAGAGGTAGAACGAATGACGCAGTTGAGTTTTTCACGCCAAGTTCTTTTTCACACGTATCCATAGTGACAGGCAGTGTCGCCATTGACGACGCTGTTGATAGTGCAACTGCTTGTGGTTTTTTCATGGCAGACACGAATTTCTTCGCTGATGTCTTAGTGAAAACATGCACCATTGCAGGGTATACGATAAAGCCAAACACAAGGATTGCCGCAACGTAAACAACGAACAGTTTGAATACAACCATGAGTGCGCCAAAACCGAATGTACCTACGGCTTCTGCCATCAGACCAAATACACCAATAGGTGCAATGATCATCACTTTATTGATCATCCAAACCATTGCATCAACAATGCAGTTCACGCCATTGATGATTGGTTCACGACGCTCTTTCGCTTGCTTAGAAATCGCAATACCAAAGAACATACAGAATACTAAGATCTGTAGGATGTTCGCTTCATTCAGTGATTGGAAAACGTTGGTTGGGATCATACCAGTAATGGTTGCCCAGAAAGTAGGTAGTTCACCTTTTGAAGCGTACTCTGCCGAGAACATGCCTTCTACGCCAGAAACGTCGATGCCCATGCCCGGTTGGAATACTTCACCCATAAACAGAGCCAATGCAACTGCTAGAGCCGAAGTTAAACCGAAGTAACCCAATGTTACCAAGCCAACTTTACCCGCAGACTGGCTGTTACCAAGACCAGCAGCACCAGAAATCAAAGCGACAGCAACCAATGGGATTACCAGCATCTTGATTAGGTTGATAAAGATAGCACCTAATGGCGCGAATACAGTCGCATCATGACCCATTAGAGCACCAACGGCAGTACCCGCGATCATTGCAATGACGACTTGCACGCCAATGTTGTTTAGCAAACTCTTTTGTTTTAACACTTCCATAACCTCTGTGCTAATAAAATGTAAAATCCTAAAATTACCCACCAGCCTGTAATTGTTTTATGGATAATTATCTCGCCTTGCTTTTTACACGTATCGTTCACAATTGGCAATATGCAGCAGAAGCTTATTGATGAAATAATCGATATTTCATTGACGGGTGCTAATTTTTTGCACGATAGCAAACGATTGCTATTTGCTTAATGTATGGATTCTGTGTCTCGATGTGCTCTTGAGTGATAAATCACGTTTGTTGAAATTAAGTTAATGTTAATGGCTTGTTCAACGGTGGAGTTGAGGAAGGGCTTTGGTTTTTTGGTTTGATATTTATAACAATAATTAGCTAACACGCTCACATTTTGGTTCGTGCGGGCATCTGAATGTTAAATTTTTTACATTCTTGCGTTTTTAAATCTTGTAAATGTAATGTTAACAAAAGGCGATATGGCTTTTCCAAGCCTCCTAGTCGCCCATGATGCGTGACTCTCTTAAAGGAATTCACGAACAACAATGAAAATGACAAAGTTTTAGAGGGTAAGCCATTATGATGAACCTTGCTGCTGCTTTGCAGAGAAATGCTGCAAGTAAACCGAATAAAACGGCTTTGATATGTGGTGATAAAAAATTCACATACGCAGAATTTGACGCGATTGCGGGTAAGATCGCGACTTCGATGATTAAAGCGGGCGTCAAACCGGGAGACCGAGTGGCGTTATCGTGCCCGAATTTGCCTTTCTTTCCTTTCGTTTACTTTGCGGTTCAGAAGGCAGGTGCCGTTACCGTTCCGCTGAACGTGTTGCTCAAATCTAGAGAAATCAAATACCACCTAGAAGATTCGAAAGCGAAGTTTTACTTCTGTTTTGAAGGAACGCCCGAACTGCAAATGGCGAAAGAAGGCATGAAAGCGTTTAAAGAGGTGGATGCGTGTGAAACGATGATCGTAATGGCGCAAGATCAAACGCAAAAAGAGTACCAAGGTTTACCGACACTGACGTCTTTTATAGAAGATATCGAACCTTTGGCGGATTACGTTGCTCGCGATGCGGATGACACTTGTGTGATTTTGTATACATCAGGCACAACGGGACTGCCCAAAGGAGCAGAGCTCACGCAGCAAAACATCGTAATGAATGCGCTTGTGGCTCAGAACATCATGGCGAGTCAGGCTGATGATGTTCATCTAGTAACGTTGCCACTGTTTCATACATTCGGTCAAACCGTGCATCTCAATGCTAGCGTGCAAAGCGGTGCAACTTTGGTTTTAGTACCTCGATTTGATCCGAAACATGTGTTGGAGCTGATCGAAAAGCATCGAGTGACACTCTTTGCCGGTGTGCCTACGATGTACATTGGTTTGCTGCATGTTGAACATAATTGCGATATTTCGTCGCTACGAGTAGCCGTTAGTGGAGGCTCGTCGCTACCGACAGAAGTATTTAAAACCTTTGAAGCACGATTCAATGTACCAATTCTAGAAGGTTACGGCTTGTCCGAAACCAGTCCGATAGCGTGTTTTAATCACCTTGATCAAGAGCGAGTACCGGGCTCTGTCGGGCAACCGATTCAAGGTGTTGAGGTGAAAGTCGTTGATCTTGACGGCCATGCTCTCCCTGTCGGTGAGGAAGGCGAAATTATTGTGCGCGGGCACAACGTCATGAAAGGTTATCTTGATCGCCCAGAAGTGACGGAATCGGTGTTGCAAAGTGGTTGGTTCCATACCGGTGACGTCGGGCGATTTGATGAGTCGGGTAATCTGTTTATTGTCGACAGGATGAAAGACGTGATCATTCGAGGTGGCTTCAATGTGTATCCTCGTGAGATTGAAGAAGTATTCATGACGCATCCTGCGGTAGCGATGGTGGCCGTGATAGGTATTCCGCATCAAGAATATGGCGAAGAGATCAAAGCCTACGTGGTACTAAAACCAAATCAATTTGTCGAAGCCGATGAGCTGCAATTATGGGGGCGAGAGCAGTTAGCCAATTTCAAATACCCAAGGTTTGTCGAAATTCGTGAACAGTTACCGATGAGTGCTACGGGTAAGATCTTAAAGAGAGAGCTAAAATCGGAACTCGAAGTCGCATAAGTATGATGTCAAAGCTAGCGAAGCTCTCGCTGGCTTTTTGTTTGATCTACATGGCATTGGCTGGTGGTCGTTTTGGCTGAGTTCGCCGGTTAGACCAGAGACGTGTTTGCATCTACAACTATTCCAACTGTTTGAGATACGCTTCCATTTTCAGTGGATTCAATATGGTAATACTGCCGTATTGCAGCCTAAGAACGTTCGAGTTTTCCAATTTCTTTAATACCTTGTGAACACTTTGTCGTGTTAGCCCCATCATGTTGGCGATGTGCTCACGAGTCACTTTCACTACACAAGACTGGGCACTTATAGGACGGTTATGTTGATATTCTGCCAGAAGCAATAACCGTCTGCCGATCCTCTCTTCTATACCGCGAATGGCGTCGTCTTCGATAACGGAAATAGCTGACCATAATCTGCGGCTGAGCAGATCCAGAATCACAGGGTAGCTTTGTGGATATTTGGCTAACAACTGCCGAAATTTATCGCCAGGTAGCTCTAATAGGGTTACGTCGGTATGAGCCGTTGCTCCGAAAATGCGTGGCATGCCGGGTGAAAATACATTGTCGCCAAACCATCCTCCGGCTTCGAAAATCATCAAGGTGACTTCTTTTCCTTTGGAACTTATCGAGTTAACGCGTACAGATCCTTTGGCGATCACCATCAATGAAGAGTGCTGCGCGCCTTTGCTGCAAATGAGTGCTTTCTCGTCGAAGTATCGTGCGCGAACGATTTGTACTGCTTCGTTTATTCCTTCCACTGGCAAACCGGCTAAAACAGGGCATTGCAGCAACAACGATTTGATATCTTCCATGTCAGTACCTTACAAAACAGGTTTGAACAATGGCATGTTATCACTTTATGGATTCGCTTCTTTAAAAGACGGTTGGAAGTGAGAGCATTGCGAGGTTTGCAATCAAGTTGATAGAAAAAACGCCCATTAACGAGAATTAATGGGCGTTTGCTGTGTTTAGCTTGTGGTGTCGGTTACTTTTGAGTTGCCGCTTTCATTGCTGAGACAAATTCACTAAGCTTATCGAGCATGATTTGCGGTTGCTCTACGTGTGTTTCGATGATTTTTACGACTGCTGAACCCGAAATTGCACCTGCAGCACCCGCTTCAATGGCTTGTTTTACTTGCGCTGGTTCAGAAATGCCGAAACCTAGTAACGCTGGTGGTGCATCAAACTGGTTTAGCTTTTCAAGCATGTGGTCAACTGGCATGTTAGCTTTGGTTTCTGCACCCGTCACACCCGCGCGCGAAAGCAGGTAAGTGTAGCCGCCGCCTAATTCAGAAACTTGTTTTAGCGTCTCGTCACTTGCCGTTGGTGGTGCGATAAAGATTGGGTGGATTCCAAATTTCTCTGCCGCGGCTACGAACTCTGCGCTTTCGTTAGTCGGAACGTCTGCAATGAGAACGGAATCGATGCCCGCTTTTGCACAGCGCTCGTAGAACCTCTCAATACCGCGTGAGTATACAAGATTGGCGTACATCAATAGACCAATTGGCAGGTCTGGGTACTTTGCTCGAATTTTTCCGATTTGCTCAAAACAGATATCCGGAGTTGCACCCGAATCTAACGCTCGAATGTTGGCACCTTGAATTGTTGGGCCGTCCGCCAATGGGTCTGAGAACGGAATACCAAGTTCAAGCGCATCAGCGCCAGATTCAACCAGTGTTTCCATGATCTTGTACGATTGCTCGGCGTTTGGATCACAAACCGTCACGAATGGTACAAATGCGCCTTGGTTTGTCTCGTTTAGGCGTGCAAACATCTTCTCATAACGGCTCATTAGATTACTCCTTTTTCTTCTAAGATGGCGTGTACGGTGAAGATGTCTTTGTCACCACGACCAGATAGGTTAACAACCAGTAATTGCTCTTTTTCAGGATTCTCACGAGCCATGCGCAGTGCATGTGCCAGAGCATGAGAGGATTCAAGTGCAGGAATGATGCCTTCGCTGCGAGCTAGTTCTTGGAATGCTTCTAATGCTTCATCATCCGTTACGTTGTCGTATTCAGCGCGACCGATAGCGTTAAGGTGTGCGTGCTGTGGACCAACAGAAGGGAAGTCTAGACCTGCTGAAACAGAGTAAGACTCTTCAACCTGACCATTCTCATCTTGCATTAATGGTGCCTTCATACCAAAGAAGATACCTGTTTTACCATGCTTAAGTGGCGCACCGTGTTGATCTGTATCGATGCCTTTACCTGCTGGTTCCACGCCAATCAGGCGAACGCTTTCTTCTTCGATAAAATCTGCAAACATACCAATCGCGTTTGAGCCACCACCCACACAGGCGATAACAGCATCAGGTAGGCGACCTTCACGCGCCAGAATTTGGTTTTTAGTTTCTTCGCCAATCATGCGTTGGAACTCACGCACAATAGTCGGGAATGGGTGAGGGCCTGCTGCTGTACCGAGAAGGTAGTGTGCGTCTTCGTAGCTTCCTGACCAATCACGCAGCGCTTCATTACACGCATCTTTAAGTGTTGCAGAGCCTGAATGGACAGGAATCACTTCTGCACCCATCAGTTTCATGCGGAACACGTTCGGGCTTTGACGTTCAACGTCTTTTGCACCCATGTAAACTCGGCACTTAAGGCCAAGTAGTGCACACGCAAGTGCAGTTGCTACACCGTGTTGACCTGCGCCTGTTTCTGCGATGATTTCGTGTTTACCCATGCGCTTCGCAAGTAGCGCCTGGCCAAGTACTTGGTTGGTTTTGTGTGCGCCGCCGTGAAGCAGATCTTCACGTTTTAGGTACAATTTTGTTTTTGTGCCTTTGGTTAGGTTACGAGTCAGAGTCAGTGCCGTTGGGCGACCAGCGTACTCTTGAAGGAGCGTCATGAACTCGCTGCGGAATTCTGGATCTTCTTGCGCGTCAATAAACGCTTGCTCTAGTTGCTCAAGTGCTGGAACTAGAATTTGCGGAACGTATTGACCGCCGTATTCGCCAAAGTAGGCATTCAGTTTTGCCATTTTGATAATCCTTCTCGTATTTTTATAACTGCGAATAACTTTAGTAGTTGCGAATAGCGCGAAATGCGGCTTGCAACTTCTGTGAATCTTTTTTACCTGGTGCGCTTTCTACTCCAGAGTTTAAATCTAATCCCAAGCAGCCTAATTTTGCTGCTTGCTGTGCATTTTCAGGCGACAGTCCACCTGCCAGCATGATTTGACTTGGATCGCCGATCAAAGACCAGTCGAACACGTGGCCTGTGCCGCCAGTTTGAGCATCAACTTGAGCATCCAGCAGGTGACGGTCAATGTTGTCTGCGAGCAAGGATGGCTTTGTATCCGCCACGCCGTAGGCTTTCCAAATCTCGACGCCAACGGGTAGTTCTTTTTTGAGCTGGTTGACGTACTCTTGATCTTCTTGTCCATGTAACTGTACGGCTTTTAAGCCCAAAGACGTTACGATTGAGGCGACATAGTCAGCGTCGTGATTTTGGAATACGCCAACATAATTAAGTGGCGCGCCGCTCATGGTTAGGCGAGCACTTTCAAAATTGACCGCTCGTTTTGATTTCTCAACGAAAATCAGACCACCAAATACTGCGCCTGCTTGATACGCTTTTGCCGCATCATCTGGGTGAGTCAGACCGCAAACCTTATTTTCACCTAGCGTTACTTTACGAACCGCAAGTTCTAAGTTGTCTTCCGCCATCAGCGAGCTGCCAATCAAAAAGCCGTCTGCATATTCTGCTAAGTCACGAACTTGTTGATGAGTGTAAATGCCAGACTCTGAAATAACCGTTGCGTTTGGTGCAAGCTTACGAATGGTTGGCGCAAGCGCTTTAGTGCGGTTTAAATCCGTTGTTAAGTCGCGCAAGTTGCGGTTGTTTATACCGATAACTTTAGCGCCAAGCTGAACTGCGCGGTGAAGCTCTTCTTCGTTGCTGACTTCCGTTAAAATGCCCATGTTTAGGCTGTGCGCAGCTTCTTCTAACGCTTTGTACTCTTCGTCATTCAGCACCGAAAGCATGAGCAATACCGCATCCGCGCCATAATGACGAGCAAGGTAAACTTGGTAGGTATCGACCATGAAGTCCTTACACAACACTGGTTGTTTCACTTGTCGGCGAACTTGAGGTAGAAAATCGAAGCTACCCTGGAAGTATTTTTCATCGGTCAGAACCGAGATCGCGTCTGCATAGTTGTTGTAAACCGACGCGATGTAGTCCAAATCGAAGTCGTTGCGGATAAGGCCTTTTGATGGCGATGCCTTTTTGCATTCTGTAATGAATACGGTTTTATCGTCACTCAATGCATCATAAAAACTGCGATCCGACGGCAATAGATCCGACTGAAAAGTGCTCAGATGCTGTGATGCTTTTCGCTCTGCTACCCATTGGTATTTATCGCGAACAATTTTGGCAAGCACTTCCGCCATTTCTGCTTCTTTTTTTGAGACGTGCTCTGATAAGTTGTTTGCTTGTTGGGTGTTGAAGTCAGTCATCTTCATCTGTTCCTTAAGCGTGCGCGGCAAGTTGCTGTATCAATTGGTAAGCTTTGCCTGAGTTCATAGCCTCGATCGCTTGCTGCGTGTTGGCTTTTAAATCTTCGTGGCCGAATAAACGCATTAGAAGTGCGACGTTAACCGCGACTGCGCCTAATTGTGCGTCTGTACCTTTACCCGTCAGAATGTTGGTGATTATTGCTTTGTTTTCTTCCGGGTCGCCGCCTTTAATGGCTTCTAACGGGTGAGACTCTAGACCAAAATCTTCTGGCGTCAGCGTGTATTCGGTGATCTTGCCATCTTTGATTTCGGCAACCGTTGTTGTACCGTGAATGGCCACTTCATCCAATCCGCTACCATGTACGACAGCGGCGCGCTTCATACCCATTTGTAGCATGGTTTCTGCGATAGGACGAACCAGTTCTTCACTGTAGACGCCCATTAATTCGATGTTTGGACGTGCAGGGTTAATCAACGGGCCAAGAATGTTGAAAATGGTGCGCGTTTTCATGGTTTGGCGCACAGGCATCGCGTGGCGAACGCCTCCGTGATATTGAGGCGCGAACAAGAAGGCAACGCCAATGTCGTCAACCGCTTTGCGGGTGTCTTCAGCACTCATTGCTAGGTTGATGCCAAACGAGTCCAGTAAGTCAGAAGAGCCCGATTTACTTGATACGCTGCGGTTGCCGTGTTTTGCGACCTTTAGGCCACATGCTGCTGCAACAAAGGCGGCCGTCGTCGAGATATTGATAGTATTGTGACCATCGCCCCCTGTCCCTACGATGTCTGCAAAGTCGTAATCAGGACGAGGGAACGGGTTCGCATTCGCCAGTAGGGCTTTTGCTGCACCGGCAATTTCATCAGGCGTTTCGCCTTTGATCTTTAATGCTGTTAATGCCGATGCCATTAAAATTGGATCAAGCTCGCCGCGAATAATAATGTCGAATAGCTGTTGGCTTTCTTCTTGAGTCAGTGATTGCTGTTCGTACAGTTTGTTGATGATTGCTTCCATAGTTTCTCTCCCCATTTCCTTATGCGTTATTTTTCTCAAGCGCCCATTCAATCGCGTTGCCCAACAAGGTTGCGCCGTAAGTCGTCATTATTGACTCTGGGTGGAACTGAAATCCGCAAACTTTATCTTGTTCGTGCACAACAGACATGACCAAATTGTCGACTTCGGCAGTGATGGTCAGGCTTTCTGGTACCTTTGTCGCCACTAAAGAATGGTAACGCGCAATTGCAAGTGGCGATGGCAGATTTTGATAAATTGCGTGGTCTTGGTGCTCCATCATCGACACTTTGCCGTGGATGATTTCACCAGCGCCAGCGACAGTACCGCCATATGCTTCAACAATCGCTTGGTGACCAAGACAAATACCAATCATTGGCACTTTGCCTTTCATTCGTTGAATCAGCTCTGGCATCGAACCAGCTTCTGATGGCGCACCTGGCCCCGGTGATAGCAGAACGACGGGGTTTTCGAGCTCGTTTATTGCTTGTTCGATGGTTTCTGCCGGAATGTGGTTACGATAAATTGTGACTGAGTGACCTAATGAGCGGAATTGGTCCACAAGGTTATAGGTGAACGAGTCAAAGTTATCGATGAATACGATATTCGCCATGTCTGCTACTCCTTGTTCGCAGGTTGAGAATGCGCTGCTTGAATAGCAGAGATAACCGCTTGAGCTTTTCCGCGTGTTTCATCGGCTTCCGCTTGAGGGTCAGAATCGAATACCACGCCTGCACCTGCTTGTACTTGAGCAATGCCGTTTTCCACGTAAGCCGAGCGAATCACGATACAAGTGTCGAGCGTGCCTTCTCCTGTCAGGTAGCCTACCGCTCCGCCATAGCTGCCACGACGAGCACCTTCAACATCGCGAATCAGTTGCATTGCACGAATCTTAGGCGCCCCAGTTAACGTGCCCATGTTCATACAAGCTTGGTAAGCGTGCAAAGCATCAAGGTCATCGCGCAACTGGCCAACCACGCGAGACACCAAGTGCATAACATGGCTATAGCGGTCGACTTTAAGGAGATCGGCAACATGACGAGTACCAGCTTGCGAGATGCGCGCTACATCATTACGAGCTAGGTCTACCAACATCATATGTTCAGCGTTCTCTTTTTTGTCGCTACGCAGTTCAAGTTCAATACGGCTATCTAAATCAAAATCGATTTCGCCATTTGGACGTTTACCGCGACGGCGAGTCCCTGCAATTGGGTAGATCTCTATTTGGTTGGTGTCGGTTTCATACTTCAACGCACTTTCTGGAGACGCACCAAACAAAGTGAACAGCTCATCTTGCATGTAGAACATGTAAGGGCTTGGGTTGCTTTGCTTTAGCTCTTTGTAAGCTGCCAACGGAGAAGGGCAAGGCAATGTGAATCTACGAGAAGGAACCACTTGGAAAATATCGCCTTTTACCACGAATTCTTTTAGATCACGGACGATTTGACAGAAGTCTGGATCCGAAACGCTTGGTTGAGCTGTGATATTGGCCACTTGCGTTGCGTCTGGAAGGCGCTTTGGCGATGTGCATTGAGCTCGGATATCTTCGATTCGACTTTCTAGCGCTGCTTTTTGCGAGCCGTCAGCGAACAATGTTGCTTGCAGTTGGCAGGATTCTGTTTGGTGATCTACAACCAGCAATGTTTCCGCGACATAGAAGACGTAATCCGGACACTGGTTTGTTGCCACCGCATCTCCTAATGGTTCGAAGTTCGCCACCAAGTCATACGCAAATAGGCCACCAAGGAAAATGGCATGTTTGTCTTGCGAAGAAAGATCAAAACTGTGCTGTACTAAACGAAGCGCATCAAAAGAAGAAGCTTCTCGTAGACGAGAATCTTCATCAATCGTATCGCATGGTTGGATGAATTCTAAAGTCAGTGTTTCGCCGTCAAATTGGCTTGCGACTTCGCCACGTACGTTTTGATTCAAATGCGTCAGTAGGTTTTTGCCGTTCTCCGTTAGAGCATGAAAGCTGACGGTATGTCCATAACAAACGATGCGAACCGCAGAATCGACGATTAACAGCGATTTGAGATTCTGTTTAGAATCAATTTCAGCCGATTCTAAAAGCAAGCTATCCGTTTTGTTCTCACAAATAGTATGGAACAGACGGGTTGGGTCTTGAGTGTAAGGAACAGAAGCTTTTAATACTTCCAGTTGTCC
Source organism: Vibrio sp. YQ_11 (assembly GCF_043103065.1). Classification (NCBI taxonomy): domain Bacteria; kingdom Pseudomonadati; phylum Pseudomonadota; class Gammaproteobacteria; order Vibrionales; family Vibrionaceae; genus Vibrio; species Vibrio sp. YQ_11. The sequence continues at coordinate 17,467 of NZ_JBICJM010000044.1, forward strand.
AAGTTTCTTAATTTCAATGGCCTTGTTCACAAGACCTCCTTGTAGCTGTTTTAATCGTCCTGCAGTACATAGTCGCATAAAGCAAACGTTCTCCCAATCAAGAGTTGGTCATATCCGATTAATGTTTAGGCAGTTGAATGTGAGTTGGGCGACAAAATAAAAAGCCCGCTTGAGTAGCGGGCTTTATGACGTTTGTTTTTCTAAACTAGAAGTACACGTTAGCCCACCAAGAACTTGTCCAAGTGCGCCACCAAGCAAGATCTGCTGAGTTTGTCTTATTAAGACAAACAGCAACTTTCGCTTTTTGGTTCTGGTTAAATTCTTGTAACATAGTGAGCCTTAAATTACGTGCTTTGTATTTGTGTACTAGTTAACTAGTGCGAGAGTAAAAAGTCAACCCCAAAACAGCATTAAAACGACAAAAATATGAGAATTGATTTACATAGTCACACCACGGCGTCCGATGGTCGATTAGAACCGAAAGATTTAGTGGATAGGGCACTGGGTTTTGATATCGAGGTTTTGGCGATTACAGATCACGACACGGTTGACGGTTTAGCGCGTGCCAAGCAATACGTTGAAGAGAACGACTTGCCGATAAAAATCATTAACGGTATTGAAATATCAACCGTTTGGCAGAATAAAGATATCCATATCGTTGGTTTGAATATTGATCCTGAAAATCCTGCATTAGCGGCATTGATTGAGCAACAAAAGCAACATCGTGTGGCTCGTTCTGAGCTGATCGCTTCTCGTCTGCAAAAGGCCACTCGTGAAGGGGTGTTAGAAGAAGTTCAGCAACTGGCTGGTGACGCGCCGATTACCCGAGCTCACTTTGCTAAGTGGTTAGTTGATAATGGTTATGCGAAAACCATGCAAATGGTGTTCAAAAAGTATCTCACTCGCAATAACCCGGGTTATGTACCGCCAAATTGGTGTTCAATGAAAGAGGCTGTCGATGCTATCCATGCCGCTGGTGGTAAAGCGGTATTGGCGCATCCGGGCAGATATCAGTTGACAGCAAAGTGGATTAAGCGTCTTCTAGCTGCGTTTGTTGAGGCTAACGGAGATGCAATGGAAGTTGCTCAACCGCAGCAAGCACAACAAGAAAGACGCAACTTGGCTGATTATGCTATACAATACAAACTATTAGCCTCTCAAGGCAGCGATTTTCACTATCCATCTCCTTGGATGGAATTAGGCAGAAACCTGTGGTTACCTGCAGGTGTTGAACCCGTTTGGAAAGATTGGGGCATCGATCCTTCGTTGGATGTATCCAAGTAACGTCAAGACGTTAGTTTCAGCGAGAATGACTTGGGTATAATGCTCAACAAGACGGCATTCAAGCTCCACAAAAATATAGAGCCGAGAGGCTCGATAATGAGGAATTACAATGAGCCAGTTTTTTTACGTTCATCCAGAAAACCCACAGGCTCGCTTGATCAATCAAGCAGTAGCAATCATTCGTAATGGCGGTGTCGTGGTTTACCCGACAGATTCAGGGTATGCACTTGGTTGCCAATTGGAGAACAAACAAGCGCTAGAGCGCATTTGTCAGATTCGTCGCTTAGATGATAAGCACAACTTCACGTTGTTGTGTCGCGATTTGTCAGAAATTTCTCTGTATGCGCGCGTGGACAACGGAGCATTCCGACTACTGAAAAACAACACTCCTGGTCCTTACACGTTCATCTTCAAAGGTACGAAGGAAGTTCCTCGTCGCTTGATGAATGCGAAACGTAAGACTATCGGTATTCGTGTGCCAAATAACCAAATCGCATTGGATCTTCTCGAAGCACTGGGTGAGCCATTGATGTCAACGTCATTGATTCTGCCTGGTAGCGATGTGACAGAGTCTGATCCGGAAGATATCCGCGACAAACTTGAACATGCAGTTGATGTGATTCTGAATGGTGGTTACTTAGGTGAGCAACCTACTACAGTGATTGACTTCAGCGAAGGTGATCCAGAAGTGGTTCGAATTGGTTCTGGTGATCCATCACCATTCGAATAAGTTGAAATATCAACATAAACAAAAGGAGGCTATCAGCCTCCTTTTTCATTATTTATACTTGAGCAGTGTTTATGCCGAATAAAGATGGCTTATGCGAATTCGAAAATGTCGATACCGTGGTGTTCAGCATAGTTTATGTAAGCTGAATTAACGCCATTTAGCGTGACTTCTACGTTGTATTCTTCGCTAGAGAATACTGCCCAACCACATTCGTTGTAGCTAAGGGTCAGATCATCCGCTGAATCTAGGAAAGTATCGCGAATGCCATCTCCATCTGTATCTTTACCCAAATCAAAGACCAGTTTGTCGTGGAAGATATTAAAGTCGAGAACATCGGCTTCTATCTCAATGTCATTGGAGGATACCGGTTGATCAGGAACGCCAATCGCCAGACGGTTGGTAAAGACAAATGTGTCGTCACCACAGCCCCCGCTCAACACTGACTCGCCATCGCCGATCACAAGCGTATCGTTACCCCAGCCCCCACTGAGGAAGTTGTTGCCTGAATAGTCGAAAATAACATCATCACCGCATCCACCGAACAATGAATCATTACCTAGACCACCTGAGATGAAGTCATTCCCAAAACCGCCAGAAATAAAATCGTTGCCACGACCGCCTAGCAGTGTGTCGTCTCCCCAGCCGCCAAAAATATAATCATTGCCGCCGTAGCCTACAAACTTATCGTTACCGCCAAATCCGAAAAAGATGTCGGTGGTTTCAGATCCTTTTGTTCCTGTTAAATCGTCATCTCCGGATGTGCCAAAAATCCAATTTAGGTCAAGATTTGTCTTAGACATTTTTTATTCCTTTTATCTGATTACCATAGCCAGCAAGCTAAATGGGTTATTGTTGTTATAACCCTGACAATTTTATCAGCTGAGACCGTTTGAAAGAGGATAGGAACGACCCATAATAGTTCGATTCTGCATGGGAATATCTCATACTTAGTAGGACAAAAGTTGGGCCGAGAGTTTGTCTTGAACGGTAAATTGTGGGCGGAGAATTGGCAGGATTTCACTTACATTAAATGCAAGAATCGCGTATAATGACCGACCGAAAAAATCCCATCTACATGGGTAACTTGCACAATGAAGGCCAATTCTGGTCTCGACGTCTGTGAAGACGACACATAGGTAGATAAATGAGCGAAAAGTTACAAAAAGTATTAGCACGTGCTGGACACGGTTCTCGTCGTGAGATCGAATCGTTAATTAAATCCGGACGCGTAAGCGTGAACGGTGTGGTCGCTAAACTTGGTGAAAGACTGGAAGATGAGAGCAGTGTAGTTCGTATCGATGGTCACATTGTATCTGCAAAGGTTCAAGAAGAAGTGATCTGTCGTGTACTTGCGTACTACAAACCTGAGGGTGAGCTGTGTACTCGTCATGACCCAGAAGGCCGTCGCACGGTTTTCGACCGTCTGCCAAAAATTCGTGGCTCTCGTTGGATCTCTGTTGGTCGTTTGGATGCAAACACGTCTGGTCTGCTACTTTTCACTACTGATGGTGAATTAGCAAACCGTCTAATGCACCCAAGTCGCCAAGTTGAGCGTGAATACCTAGTGCGTGTGTTTGGTGAAGTAACCGAACAAAAAGTTCGTAATCTAGTAAAAGGGGTTGAACTGGAAGACGGTTTAGCTCGCTTTGAAGACGTTGTCTACGCAGGTGGTGAAGGTATGAACCACACTTTCTACGTAGTGATCAACGAAGGTCGTAACCGTGAAGTTCGTCGTCTATGGGAATCTCAAGAGTGTACCGTTAGCCGTCTGAAACGTGTTCGTTACGGTGATATCTTCCTAGACAAAAAACTGCCTCGTGGCGGTTGGATGGAACTGGATCTGAAAGAAGTAAACTACCTGCGTGAGCTTGTAGAACTTCGCCCAGAGAAAGAAACCATGCTAGATTTGAGCAAGGATAATACGTCACGTAAGCGTGAACGTGCTCGCAGCCAAAAAATCCGCCGCGCGGTTAAGCGCCATGAAGAACGTGTAAGCACGTCTAAAGGTCGCAGCAACAATCCTGCTCGTCGTAAGCCAAAGAAAAATGCTGGCGAACAAGGTGCACGCAACAAGCATCGTTAATCGAGAACGAAAAACGAAAATCAGAAAGGCTTGCCAACTGGCAGGCCTTTTTCTTATACGCAAAAAGGCCAGTTTTCTATCTTCGGTGATGTTTGAAGATAAAAAAACACCAGCACTAGGCTGGTGTTTTTATTTATAAGAGAAGGAGCGTTAGTCGCGCTTCCAAAGCATATGGCAGAACTTATGTTCTGGGTCTCGGCTGATTAGCATACGAGCGAATACGTCATCAAGTACGTCATTTTCTTCGTTTACTAGGCCGATTCTAACTTCTGCATACACTTCTTTGTCGACCTCAAAGCCCACATGTTCAACCCAGTCTTCACCAGTTTCAACAAGTTCTGCGGCACCGCGATCTTCAAATTGAGCAGTAAACAGAATGACATCAGCTGGCTCTAGATTGTCTGGAGCCATTTCAAGGAAGATGTCGTACGCTGCGTCGATAACGTCGTCGTAAGAAATCAAATCAGACATGCTTATGCTCGGCTCATGTATTTACGTTCAGCAGTGTTGATAACTACACGGTCACCAGTTGCGATGTATTCTGGAACTTGAACCACTAGACCTGAAGCAAAACGCGCAGGTTTAGTACGAGCAGAAGCTGAAGCGCCTTTGATTGAAGGGTCAGTTTCTTCGATGACTAGTTCAACAGAAGAAGGCAGTTCAAGACCTACAGCAGAACCGTCCACAAGGATAATGTGAATACCTTGCGTGTCTTCGTTGATGAACAACATGTCGTCTTCAACTTCATTGTGTTTGAATGTGTACTGTGAGTAGTCTTCGTTATCCATAAAGATATGCTCATCGCCGTCAGCGTATGAGTACACAACTGCTCGTTTGTTCATCTCAACTGTTTCTACAACGTCATCAGACTTGTAACGCTCGTCTACGCGTGCGCCAGTTGTTAGATCTGTACAACGCATTTTGTAGATTTTAGCGCCGCCACGACCGCCAGGAGTCGTTACTTCGATGTCTTTAACTAGAAGAGTTTTACCATTAGACTCGATTGCGAAGCCTTTTTTGATTTCACTTGCCTTTGGCATTGTATATTCCTATTCATACTTATTAAGCAAAACTCGCTGATTATAGCGCTAAGTTTGTTGTGTGGCACCAAAATTCATCGTGATTGTTGGATCAAGATTAAACGTTTGATTAGGCTTGATTCCGAATTGGGGCTAGGGGATCATAAGCGAATCTTACTGACAAACTTTGAGCGCGCTTTTTAATCCATGTCTCTTCCAGTTATCGATCCTAAACAACCTTTTCAACCAGAGTTTGCTCCTTTAATCAAAGAAGTGTTGATGTGCCTAACAGGCGGTCTAGGGCAAAATCTTCACAGCGTTTATGTGTACGGAAGTGTTGCGCGAAAAACGGCAATAGCAGGAAAGTCCAACCTGGATTTAGTTGTGGTGACAAAGTCGATGTTTGAGAACAACCGAGCGACGCTGCTCAATACTATAAAGTGGCGAGCTCAGCAAAATCACCCGCAAGTCAAGGGAGTGGCGATAAGAACAGCACTTGTTAGCGAAGTTGCCAATCTTGATAGCATTTTTACTTGGGGCTTTATGCTCAAGCACTGCTGTGTTTGTGTGCATGGAGATGACTTGGCTGATTGTTTTGGCGATTATGTGCCGAGTTGGGAAATTGCTAAGCACTGGAATATGGATGTTGAAGAATGGCTAGCGGTGTATCGAGCTAAGATTGTTCAGGCGACAAGCCTTGAGGAGCAAGTTCGTGCGCAGGTAGTCATCGCTAAAAAGTTATTAAGAGCTTCTTACTCTTTGGTGATGTATCGCGATAAGCGCTGGTTTGATGATCCAATAGAATGTGGTGAAGTGTTTTTGCAATATCATCCCGAGAAAAAACTGGAGATTGACCGCCTCTGCATATTGTTATCTGGAAGGCCAATTCCCAAGCGTTCGGTCATTGGCCTAATTGATGCTTTCGGTGGCTGGCTCGTGAAGCAGTACCAAAAGACTGAGTTTCGTATTGGTTAGAACAGTCCCATCTGTGGTGCTGAGAGGGTTTCAAAGTCTGTGCCGATAAATGGCAGAATCGCATCTGCAACAGGCTTTAGCTGCTTGTCGATGTAGTGCTGGTAGTCGATAGGACTGTTACGGTATTCATGAGGCTCAGGGCCATTTAGGGTAATCAAATACTCTATGCGCCCACGATTTTGATACTGTAAAGGTCGACCAAGCTTGGCATTAATGTCGTCGGCTAAACGTGCTGCACGCACTTGAGGTGGAATGTTTTTTTGGTACTCATGCAGCTTTCGGCGTAGTCGCTTTTGATAAACCAATTGGTCATCAAACTCCCCATTATTGGTTTTTTCTACTACTTCACGCACATAGTCACTCGGGTCTTCGCCGTGAAATACCATTCGATAGAGCGTGTTTTGGAATTTTTGCGCTAATGGCGTCCAGTCGGTACGCGCACTTTCTAGCCCTTTGAATACAATGCGCTCTTGTTCTCCTTCACCAATTAAACCCGCATAACGTTTTTTCGAGCCCGTTTCCGCGCCACGAATAGTTGGCATCAGAAACTTGCGGTAGTGAGTTTCATATTCAATTTCAAGCATTGAAGTGAGGTTATACTCAGCGCGAAGATGCTCTTGCCACCAAGAGTTTATGTATTCAACCAAGTGATTGCCGACTTCATCCGCTTCCGCTTGGCTGTATGAACCATTCAAAGAGACAAATGTTGAGTCTGTATCTCCATAAATCACTTGATAGCCTTTGTTTTCAATCAGCACTTTAGTTTGCTTCATGATTTCATGCCCACGCATGGTGATGCTGGAAGCTAATCGAGTATCAAAGAAACGACATCCCGATGAGCCCAATACGCCATAAAACGAGTTCATGATGATTTTGATTGCTTGAGAAAAGGCTTTCTCGTTGTTTTTCTTCGCAACATCTCGTGCCGCCCAAAGCTTTTCGATCATCTCTGGCAAAAAGTGTTTCGAACGATGAAACTGACCACCACGAAAACCAGCCACGGCTTGATCGTCATCCTTACCAATGTCCAGTAATAAACCTTCGACCAAACCCATTGGGTCGATCAAGAAAGAGCGAATAATAGAGGGATATAGACTCTTAAAATCCAGCACTAAAACTGAGTCATAAAGGTTAGGGATAGAGTCCATTACGTAACCGCCGGGACTCGCAATCCAGTTTTCAGGGTGCAAATTGGGTGCGACGTAACCTGCTCGATGAATTTGTGGCAAATAAAGATTGGTGAACGCCGCGACTGAGCCTCCGACGCGATCCAACTCAACTCCCGTCAACCTCGACCGTTCAATAGCAAACGCGAGGAGATGAGTGTGCTCGAAGATTTTGTTTACCAGCACGCAGTCTTGCAGGTTGTATTTGGCAAGTGAAGGCTTATCGGAGCGATACATGCGATTGATTTCGTCCATACGGTCATGCACGTTATGGATCTCTTTGCCTTCACCGAGTAATTCTTGTGAAACCGATTCTAATGACCAAGACCGAAAGTGATAAGTCGCGGTTTTTAGTGTATCAATGCCATCGAGTACTACACGTCCGGGAATTGAGATAAACCCCTGTTGGCTTTGGGATGAGCTACGAAAGAAGCTTGGCTGATCGGCGCGACCCAACATCAACTTCATGTTGTGCCATTCCGCACGTTTATGAAGGAGACGAAAATCGAAGTCGATAACATTCCAACCAACAATAACATCAGGATCGAACGACTTAAACCAAGCAATCAATGCTTCGAGTAGTGCTTTTTCATTTTGAACCCATTGAATATTTGTTTCAGCTGGTTCTGGTTCTCCAATCATAATGACTCGAGAGTCATGAGGGCTATCCAAACCGATGGAGTAAAGAACGCCTTTTTCTGAACACTCCAAGTCTAGCGAAACGACATGCAACTTAGGCTCATAGTCACCACTTCGACACTTTGCATTCTGGATACGTTGAAAGCCATTTCGCGATTGCTGATGACCTGTAAACTCCACACTCCCTTTAATAAAGCGCTCCATTAGATAGCGGTCAGCGAGTCGTATATCGCCTTCGTAAGTCACGATATCTTGCTGTGAGAGCAGATCTTGTAATACGAGTGCTTCTTTGGTTACTTTCGTATAGCAAGCTGCGAGAGGGGTATGCTCGAACGTTTTCAGTTCAAGAGTTCGAATTTCAACTTGAATACTTTTCGATAGCGCCAGGTTTTGGGTTTGCTCAATGTGCTCTTGAGCGATGAAGAACACGGGTTTCTCACCATTGATCAATAGTTGAGTCGGACCTGCTTCTGTCGCGAGCCACAACTCTATCTGAGTTTGGCCTTTGATGTCTCGTGCTTGGCGAGTAAGTAGGAAACCTTGTTGGATGTTCAAAAGAGAGAAACCTTATAAATTTTTCAAGTCGCCATTCTAGCATTATGGACTGTAAAAATAACCAGTAATAGAAAATGGAATTAGATGCTTCTGCATAGTTACTTCTGGCTTGTTTAATCGGAGGTTTTTAGCAATTACAAATGGCTTAAAAAAGGATTTCTAGTTAACGATTTCTGTATATTAAACCACCAGATCTGCCAGTTGTTTTCTCGTTTGCAAGTTAAGTGATTCTCATATATCGAGGTTATATGGATATAGATACTTGATTTGTTGGGGGTAATGTTGTTAATTAGTTTTTCCTAGATTTCGGCTCTGCACATCACGCTCTGAAATAATAGAGTGGTTTATGAATAAGTTCTTGCTAAAGTTTGCGTTTCAGCACATATTCATAGAAAGCAATTTTTTGCCAAATACGTTAGTATATAGGCAGTCATACTGATATCCACATTTAGTAAAGTTATGTGGGTGCAGAGCCAATAAAAAGTGTGGAGATACAAGTTTGATTAATGTTTTCCTTGTAGATGATCACGAGCTGGTTCGCACAGGGATACGACGTATTATTGAAGACGTCCGTGGAATGAACGTAGCAGGAGAAGCTGACAGCGGTGAAGATGCAGTTAAATGGTGTCGCAGTAATCATGCTGACGTCGTTTTAATGGACATGAACATGCCTGGGATTGGCGGCTTGGAAGCCACCAAGAAAATTCTTCGCGTGAATCCAGATGTGAAAATCATCGTACTAACCGTTCATACGGAAAATCCGTTTCCAACCAAAGTGATGCAGGCTGGTGCTTCTGGTTATTTAACCAAAGGTGCAGGGCCGGATGAAATGGTAAATGCAATTCGTGTGGTCAATAGTGGGCAGCGTTACATCTCTCCAGAGATAGCGCAGCAAATGGCATTGAGCCAGTTCTCACCAGCCTCTGAAAACCCATTTAAAGATTTGTCCGAACGTGAACTGCAAATCATGCTTATGATCACGAAAGGTCAGAAAGTAACGGATATTTCTGAGCAACTTAACTTAAGTCCAAAGACCGTCAACAGCTACCGCTATCGACTGTTTAGCAAGCTGGACATTAATGGTGACGTCGAGTTAACACACTTAGCGATTCGCCACGGAATGCTGGACACCGAGACCCTTTAGTGTGAATCCTCCTTTCGATTCGGCTTCCTTTCTCAAGACAGTAACTCATCAGCCCGGCGTGTACCGCATGTACAACGCCGATGCTGTTGTTATTTACGTCGGTAAAGCCAAAGATCTTCAAAAACGCCTTTCTAGTTACTTTCGCAAAAAAGTCGACAGTGAAAAAACACGCGCTTTGGTGAGCAATATTGCCAAAATAGATGTCACGGTGACGCATACCGAGACAGAAGCGCTGATTCTTGAACACAATTACATCAAGCAGTATTTACCGAAATACAACGTGCTTCTGCGTGATGATAAATCGTACCCTTATATATTCATTAGCGGTCATAAACATCCGAGATTGTCGATGCACCGTGGGGCCAAGAAGCGTAAAGGCGAGTATTTTGGTCCTTACCCTGACTCAGGGGCGGTACGAGAAACGCTGCACTTGCTGCAAAAAATATTTCCTGTTAGACAGTGTGAAGATACGGTTTACTCCAATCGAACGCGCCCTTGCTTGATGTATCAAATTGGTCGCTGCGCTGGCCCGTGTGTTAGCTCGATTATCTCAGATGAAGAGTATGCTGAGCTGGTGGGTTTTGTTCGTCTATTTCTGCAAGGTAAAGATCAGCAAGTACTGAAGCAGTTGATAGAGAAAATGGAGGTTGCTAGTCAGCAACTTCGGTTTGAAGACGCGGCAAAGTTTCGTGATCAGATACAAGCGATAAGACGAGTCCAAGAACAGCAATATGTATCGGAAGACAGCATGGACGATATGGATGTGCTGGGTTTTGCGCAAGAGAACGGCATTGCTTGCATCCACATATTGATGATTCGTCAGGGTAAAGTGTTAGGCAGTCGCAGTCATTTCCCTAAGATTCCTCAAAACACGAGCCAACAAGAGGTATTCGATAGCTTTTTGACTCAGTACTACCTGAGCCACAATGAGGCGCGAACAATCCCATCTCGAATAATACTGAACCAAGAGTTGGCCGACGATCTCGAACCCATTCAAAAAGCACTGAGTGAAGTCGCAGGACGTAAGGTTCATTTTCATACTTCTCCGACTGGTGCGAGAGGGAGATATCTTAAGCTGTCTAATACCAATGCACTTACTGCCATCACGACAAAAATCAACCATAAGATGACGATCAACCAACGTTTCAAAGCACTTCGCGAGTCGCTGGGAATGGAGTCTATTATGAGGATGGAGTGTTTTGATATTTCCCATACGATGGGCGAGAGCACTATCGCATCGTGTGTGGTCTTCAACAACGAAGGTCCGGTAAAGCAAGAATACCGACGCTATAACATTACTGGAATCACGGGTGGCGATGATTATGCAGCGATGGGGCAGGCGTTAGAGCGGCGCTACTCAAAGCAGTTGGACGTAGAAAAAATCCCTGACATCATCTTTATTGATGGTGGTAAAGGTCAGTTAAATCGTGCGCATGAAATCATCGCCCAGTATTGGGGAGATTGGCCTAAGCGACCAATCATTATTGGTATTGCCAAAGGTGTAACACGTAAACCTGGCCTTGAAACCTTAATTACGGTTGATGGCGAAGAGTTCAACTTACCAAGTGATGCTCCAGCCTTACACTTGATCCAACATATTCGCGATGAGAGTCATAATCATGCGATTGCGGGTCACAGAGCGAAACGTGGTAAAACTCGACGTACAAGCGCGTTGGAGGGGATTGAAGGTGTTGGGCCAAAACGACGCCAAGCTTTATTGAAATACATGGGTGGATTGCAGGAACTTAAGCGTGCAAGTGTTGAAGAAATCGCCAAAGTACCGGGAATTAGTCACTCTTTAGCAGAAATTATTTTCCAAGCATTGAAACAATAAGGAAAATCCAGCAACATAAACACGCAATGTGTAAGAGAATAATAAAATGCGTTTGAATATCCCGAACATTCTGTCCCTTCTTAGACTGTTCTTAATACCTGTATTCGTGGTTGTCTTCTATCTGCCTTATTCTTGGGCGCCCTTTGCGGCAGCAATGGTGTTCTGGGTTGCAGGTTTTACCGACTGGTTAGATGGCATGCTAGCTCGTAAACTTGGCCAAACTTCAAGGTTTGGTGCGTTTATCGATCCAGTCGCTGATAAAGTACTGGTTGCGACAGCGTTGATTTTGATTACAGAGCACTACCACACCATTTGGGTAACTATCCCTGCTGTAACCATGATTGCGCGAGAGATTATCATCTCTGCATTGCGTGAATGGATGGCTGAAATCGGTAAACGCGCAAGTGTCGCTGTATCGTGGGTTGGTAAAGTAAAAACAGTTTCTCAGATGTTTGCATTATGGGTTCTGATTTGGCGCTATGACGAATGGATGGTTTGGCTAGGCTTTGCCGCTCTGTACGTCGCTACATTCCTAACATATTGGTCGATGGTTCAGTATCTTGCAGCAGCAAAAGATGATTTGCTGAACGAAGAACATCACTAAACGAGATTAAGAAAGCAGGTCGCTATGCCTGCTTTTTTTGTGCATTTCGAATGACTTTCTAAAAATAGAAATGTGATCTTAATCTTGTTTTTTGTTCAGCCGGTGTTTGTTAGATTTGTAATTGTCCAATTATCTCTACTTGAAATGGCGAGAACCTATCGTAGCAGCGGGTGCTGAGTAGCCATAAACTCAAGATAAACAAGTGTAATTGGTCATGTTTTCGTATTAAAACTAATCAATCTACAGTCTTTCGCACAAAATCTGGTCAAACGATTTAAAAAAATAAAAATAGTGTTGACTCGATCGCTCGAATCCGTAGAATGCATCCCGTACCCAAGAGAGCACGGCTTGAAAGGGTGGTGAAAAAAGCGATGCTTACTTCACAAATGAGGCGCCTTGGCAGAGTGGCTATGCAGCGGATTGCAAATCCGTGGACCTCGGTTCGACTCCGGGAGGCGCCTCCATTATTCTTTTGAGAGTGAATTGCTTTCGAGAATAAATGCGACACTAGCTCAGTTGGTAGAGCGCAACCTTGCCAAGGTTGAGGTCACGAGTTCGAACCTCGTGTGTCGCTCCAAATTATAGATATGGCGTTATGCGGTATCAGATGGTGTTTTACTTTTCTGTAAAGGCATTACAAAGAATATTTGTGTGCCCTGGTGGTGGAATTGGTAGACACAAGGGATTTAAAATCCCTCGACGTTCGCGTTGTGCCGGTTCAAGTCCGGCCCGGGGCACCATCTTAAATCTGCGACACTAGCTCAGTTGGTAGAGCGCAACCTTGCCAAGGTTGAGGTCACGAGTTCGAACCTCGTGTGTCGCTCCAGCTTGATAAGCCCAGCTTTTTAGCTGGGCTTTTTCGTATTTGTTGTTTCTCAACAACTTCAAAAAGTAAGTCCGACTCTCGCCAAACAAATAAATGCAAATTCTAAGCTATCTGGGAAACCAGTTCTTTTAAATGCACATCCATACTATTCAACCAGTTTTATTTATGACTTTGTTAGATGCATATCGACAGAACAAGATAAATTCACCTCTATCAAGTAAGTTATTGAGATCAGAATAAGAATGGTTTTGTTGTGATCGCTGTCAACTTATGAATTGTGAAAAGTCGTTGCCAGAAGATTTTATTTTGTGATAAATTCGCGCGCAATCTCGGAGCGTAATTTATGACGCTAGTTCTCTGGGGGATACGCGTAGTGACCATTCAAGCTGATTGTGACACTACGTAGGGTAGGTATCGGTAAAGCCATTTGTCGATAGACGGGATACTAATGCTGTAAATGCAGCATGTTAATGGGAAACCCAACATTGAAACCTTTGAATAAACACACACTAATCAGCTTCATACTGCCGAAATGTCCTGTTTTACAAAACGGTTGCATTACGGAACCTTGATTAATTCCCAGCACAAATAAAAGTCACCGATGTTGTGACTGACTATCTGTATTTGTCTTTTACGTAGCGACAAATGCGGAGGTTTACCTATATCTCCTGTAATTAAATTCAAACGAAAATAAATACAGGTTCGAGAATTATTACAATTCAAGGGATTAAGTAGTATGAGCACTGCCTTTGAAGTCGATAACACTATCGCAAACATTTTTTCTTCTCAGGTTCCTTTTGTTGAGGGAACGTATGACTTAACGCCGGATCAAGTTCTATTAGAACAGGCGGAGCATGAATCTGAGGTTCGTTCTTATCCACGTCGTCTACCGATTGCGATTAAGCAAGCATATGGCTGTTTGGTAGAAGATACTCGTGGTCAAGTCTTCCTAGATTGTCTAGCTGGTGCTGGTACTTTAGCGTTGGGTTACAACCATCCTGAAATTAACCAAGCGTTAAAAGAGCAGTTAGACTCTGGTCTGCCTTATCAAACTCTTGATATTGCCACTTCTGCTAAAACTCACTTTATTAAGTCTGTTAAGTCTTTTCTTCCTCAAGAGCTGGGCGATAACTGTGTTATTCAGTTCTGTGGACCATCGGGTGCTGATGCGGTTGAAGCTGCGATCAAGCTAGCGAAACAAACGACAGGTCGTAATACCATGTTTGCTTTCCGTGGTGCATACCACGGTATGACAAACGGTACGATGGGCATGATGGGTAATTTAGGAACAAAAGCGCGTCGTACTGGCTTAATGTCAGATGTGCACTTTATGCCTTTCCCATACAACCTACGCTGTCCATTTGGTCTTGGCGGTGACGAAGGTGCGAAAGCAAGCATTCGTTATATCGAGCGTTTATTGAATGATGATGAAGCGGGTATCATGAAACCTGCTGCGATCATCGTAGAGCCAGTACAAGGTGAGGGCGGTGTAATTCCTGCTCCAGCATTCTGGTTGCGCGAACTACGTCGTATTTGTGATGAGCACGGTATCCTACTGATTTTTGATGAAATCCAGTGTGGTGTGGGTAAATCTGGTTACAACTTCGCTTTCGAAGAAGCGGGTATCGTGCCTGATGTATTGTGTCTTTCTAAAGCGATTGGCGGCGGCTTGCCAATGTCACTGCTTGTGATCAATAAGCAACACGATACGTGGAAGCCAGGCGAGCACACGGGCACATTCCGTGGTAACCAACTTGCAATGGTTTCAGGTGCTAAAGCGCTTGAAATTATCCGACGTGACAACCTTGTTGAGCATGCGAACGTTGCTGGCCAATACCTACGTTTTGGTCTCGAAAGCATCCAAAAACGTGTTAACTGTATTGCTGAAGTTCGTGGCAAAGGCTTGATGCTAGGCGTTGAAATCAAGAATCCTAACGGCGAGCTTAACAAGTTTGGTGAACCTCTTGCTGACGGTCAGTTGACCCTAGCGATTCAACGTGCTGCGCTTGAGCGTGGTTTGATGGTTGAGAAAGGCGGCCGCGAAGGTTCTGTTATTCGCTTCCTTCCACCACTTATCATTTCATTCGAACAGATTGACTTCGCATTACGTGTGCTTGAAGAAGCGATCATCGCCGCAGGCGGTAGCCACGTTGAAGCTGCACCACAAGAAGAGTGGAAAAAGCACTTCATCCATACCGGTGAACTAGGCAGTGCTGAGTTTGCATCAGTAATGAACCACACAACTGCTGCAATGAAGTCAGTGTTTGAACAAGTTAACGCACCATACTCAGGTATGGAGCCTAAAGCGTTAGAAGATGCGATCAACGCGGTTGACCTAGACAACAAAAATGCGCCACTTAAATCCGTAATCGATGATGCGGCAGAGCTGGTGGCAAAGAACGCTATCTTCACTCAACACCCTGATTGTATCGCGCATTTGCATACGCCTCCTTTAATGCCGGCTGTTGCAGCAGAGGCGATGATTGCAGCACTGAACCAATCAATGGATTCATGGGACCAAGCATCTTCTGCAACTTACGTTGAGCAAAAAGTGGTCAATTGGCTGTGCGGCAAGTACGACTTAGGCGAAAAAGCCGATGGTATTTTCACTAGCGGTGGCACTCAAAGTAACCAAATGGGTTTGATGCTGGCACGTGATTGGATCGCAGATAAGCTAAGTGGTCACTCAATCCAGAAGTTAGGTCTGCCTGACTACGCTGACAAACTTCGCATCGTATGTTCTAAGAAATCACACTTCACAGTTCAAAAGTCTGCATCTTGGATGGGGCTTGGTGAGAAAGCGGTGATGACTGTGGATGCAAACGCTGATGGCACCATGGATATCACGAAGCTAGATGAAGTGATTGCGCAAGCGAAAGCTGAAGGGCTAATTCCATTTGCGATTGTTGGTACTGCGGGTACGACGGATCACGGTGCAATTGATGACCTAGACTTCATCGCCGACATGGCAGTCAAGCACGACATGTGGATGCATGTGGATGGTGCTTACGGTGGTGCGCTGATCCTTAGCAGTCATAAGTCTCGCCTGAAAGGCGTTGAGCGCGCTCACTCTATCAGTGTCGATTTCCACAAATTGTTCTACCAAACAATCAGCTGTGGCGCACTTTTGGTGAACGACAAGTCGAACTTTAAGTTCTTGCTTCATCACGCAGATTACTTGAACCGTGAGCACGATGAGCTACCAAACTTGGTCGATAAATCCATCGCGACAACCAAACGTTTTGATGCATTGAAAGTCTTTATGACCATGCAAAACGTGGGTCCGAAGGCACTGGGTGACATGTACGATCATCTACTCGCTCAAACGCTTGAAGTGGCTGACATGATCCGTACAAACGATCAGTTTGAACTACTAGCTGAGCCTTCACTGTCGACGGTATTGTTCCGTGCAACACACGAAACAGCAGATCTTGATGAACTGAACAAAGCGCTACGTTTAGAAGCGTTGACTCGCGGTATCGCGGTATTGGGTGAAACCATTGTCGACGGTAAAACCGCGCTTAAATTTACGATTTTGAACCCGTGTCTAACGACTTCGGACTTTGAATCTTTGCTCTCTAAAATCAATACGCTAGCAGTTGAGCTAGTTTAACAAAGGTAACGGAAAACTATGGCAATTCTACAGATTGGTGCAGGCGGCGTTGGCTGGGTAGTTGCACACAAAGCAGCACAAAACAACGACGTTCTGGGTGATATCACAATCGCATCACGTACCGTAGGTAAGTGTGAGAAAATCATCGAATCGATTCAGAAGAAAAACAATCTGAAAGATTCAACTAAGAAACTAGAAGCTCGTGCAGTAAATGCTGACGACGTAGATTCTCTTGTTGCTTTGATTGAAGAAGTGAAGCCGGACCTAGTCATCAACGCAGGTCCTCCTTGGGTAAACATGCCAATCATGGAAGCGTGTTACCGAGCAAAAGTTTCATACCTAGATACATCAGTCGCGGTTGACCTATGTTCAGAAGGTCAACAAGTCCCTGAAGCTTACGATTGGCAATGGGGCTACCGTGAGAAGTTCGAAGAAGCGGGCATCACTGGCATCTTAGGCGCTGGTTTCGATCCAGGCGTAGTTTCTGTGTTTGCAGCATACGCAGTAAAACACCTGTTCGACGAGATCGACACAATCGACGTGATGGATGTAAACGCGGGTGATCACGGTAAGAAGTTTGCAACGAACTTTGACCCAGAAACCAATATGCTAGAGATCCAAGGTGACTCTTTCTACTGGGAAAATGGCGAGTGGAAGCAAGTACCTTGTCACTCACGTATGCTTGAGTTCGAATTCCCGAACTGTGGCTCGCACAAAGTGTACTCAATGGCGCACGACGAAGTGCGTTCAATGAAAGAGTTTATCCCTGCGAAACGTATTGAGTTCTGGATGGGCTTTGGTGATCGTTACCTTAACTACTTCAACGTAATGTGCGACATCGGCTTACTAAGTCCAGATCCGCTAACGCTGCACGATGGCACAGTAGTACAGCCTCTTCATGTATTGAAAGCGCTACTACCAGATCCAACGTCTCTAGCGCCGGGTTACACAGGTTTAACGTGTATCGGTACTTGGGTTCAAGGTAAGAAAGACGGCAAAGAGCGTAGCGTATTCATCTACAACAACGCTGACCACGAAGTGGCATACGAAGATGTAGAGCATCAAGCGATCTCTTACACAACAGGTGTACCAGCGATCACAGCCGCACTTCAATTCTTCCGTGGCAAGTGGGCTGACAAAGGCGTGTTCAACATGGAGCAGCTAGACCCAGATCCGTTCCTAGAAACAATGCCAGAAATCGGTCTAGATTGGCATGTTCAGGAGCTGGAACCGGCTCAAGGGCTACCAGTCATCCACGAG
This sequence comes from Vibrio sp. YQ_11, assembly GCF_043103065.1. Taxonomy (NCBI): domain Bacteria; kingdom Pseudomonadati; phylum Pseudomonadota; class Gammaproteobacteria; order Vibrionales; family Vibrionaceae; genus Vibrio; species Vibrio sp. YQ_11. The sequence goes on from NZ_JBICJM010000044.1 coordinate 35,199, forward strand.
CTTAAAAAATAAGCAGTTAAGCTCAGGCTAATCTTGAATTAACTAAATCTAAGCCGATGCAATTGCGTCGGCTTTGTTCGATTTTATAGTGGCTTCGTTCAGGCGAAAGTACTCAAGGTATTAACATGCAACACAATGAACTAAAAACTCCGTACTTCATGATTAATGAAGACAAGCTGATTGCGAACCTAGAGAAAGCGAAACAGCTCAAAGAAATCTCAGGTGTAAAGCTTGTGCTAGCACTGAAGTGTTTCTCTACTTGGGGTGTGTTTGACATCATCAAGCCGTACTTAGACGGCACAACCAGCTCCGGCCCATTCGAAGTAAAACTTGGATACGAAACGTTTGGTGGCGAAACGCACGCCTACAGTGTGGGTTACAGCGAAGATGACGTACGTGAAGTCGCAGACATCTGTGACAAAATGATTTTCAACTCGCAATCTCAACTTGCAGCTTACCGCCACATCGTTGAAGGCAAAGCGTCGATTGGTCTGCGTTTGAACCCAGGCGTAAGCTACGCGGGTCAAGACCTCGCAAACCCTGCGCGCAAATTCTCTCGCTTAGGTGTACAAGCCGATCACATCAAACCTGAAGTATTTGAAGGTATTGATGGCGTGATGTTCCATATGAATTGCGAGAACAAAGATGTGGACGCGTTTATCGGCCTATTAGATGCGATTTCAGAGCAGTTTGGCGAATACCTAAACAAGCTGGATTGGGTGAGCATGGGCGGCGGTGTATTCTTCACGTGGCCGGGTTACGATATTGAGAAGCTAGGTCTAGCGCTAAAAGCATTCTCTGAGAAGCACGGCGTGCAAATGTACCTAGAGCCGGGTGAAGCCATCATCACTAAGACGACAGACTTAGTGGTTACTGTGGTCGATATCGTTGAGAACGTGAAGAAGACAGCAATTGTTGACTCTGCAACTGAAGCACACCGTCTTGATACGCTGATTTACAATGAACCAGCTTCCATTCTAGAGGCATCTGACAACGGCGAGCACGAGTACGTGATTGGCTCGTGTTCATGTCTTGCCGGTGATCAGTTCTGTGTGGCGAATTTTGATCAGCCACTAGAGATCGGTCAACGTCTGCACATTCTAGACAGTGCGGGTTACACGATGGTGAAACTAAACTGGTTCAATGGTCTACGTATGCCTTCGGTTTACTGTGAGCGTTCAAGCGGCGAGATTCAAAAACTGAATGAGTTTGACTACTCAGACTTCAAACGCTCACTGTCACAGTGGTCTGTGAAGTAACGTTTTTCTCATGCTTACAATGACAAAGAGCAGCTATTTATAGCTGCTCTTTTTCTATGGATAAAAGACTAAATCGACTAGCTTTCAATAATCACTCTGGTGTCTTCGCTGAGCGCTTCTAACTCGTTCGCCACATCTTCGATTTCCAATTCGCTTGGCAGCTTGATAGCCATTTTTGCGCTGAACAAGCTAGAACTCACACCGCCACCCCCAGCAATAAATACGCGTTGGCAATCCATATCTAAAATAGAGATACCTTGTGCGTCCAGAACGTGAGTGATTTCATTGACGATACCTGCACGGTCATTGGAATCGAGACGAAGTTGGAAAATGGTATCTTCTTTGTGTGAGTGAGGCTCTGAATCCACAAATTTAACTACTAGAGTCTGGCAGGCTGAAAACGCTTCTTTCACCGTGTCCGCGTTTTCTTCAGGTAACTCAACTTTTATCACCCCAGCGACTTGGTCTTCAATAAAGTTCACTTTACTGATTAACCATTTGCCTCCGTTTTCATGAGTAACAGCAGCCAGTTGTTTGATAGTCGCCGGTGATGCTTGACCGACAAAGTTAACGATAAACACAGTGTTCATGATGTCCCTCCTGGAATAAGGTTTGGACGCAGTGCGGTGGAACGCATCGCTTAAGTTATTGGAATAAGTCCTTTTCTTCAGTGTAGGTCCTAGGAAGGGGTTATGTTTGATAGAAGTCAATTTTTCACACTAATTCGCGAAGCAAATAATCAAAACAGTGCACTAGATACAAAAAGAGCAGCCGTTTGGCTGCTCTTCATTAATGTCGTTCAATATGGTTGGCTTAGAACGTTACTTTCAGCTCTACGCCGTAAAACTGACTGTCGTAGCTTGCACCTGCGTCCATGGCAAACTTCGCAACATCTTGATTGCCGAACCAAGGTGATGAGTTGAATTTCAATTCAGCGCTGCCGCCCCATGCGTCAGTCACCCAGTGGTGGATATGACCAACAGGGTTTAGGAAGAAGAGAGAAACGTCGCCTGCAGTTTCTGAACCTAACACTTCGCCGCCATTTGCTACGATGTCTTGCTCTGCTGTTAGCATCATTTCACCCACGACGGCACCAAAGAATGGCGTGATAAAGATGTCCTGCCAAGAAGGGACTTCTGCAAACGCTTCAACACCGTATTCCCAGAAGAAAGTAGACATGGTGGCAGAGTACAAGAATGATTCAAATTCGTTGTAACCTGCATGTCTTGCCGCTGTGTAGTAAACACCACCAAAGTATGGGTGCATGATGTAGTTTAGGAAGTGTTCGTCACGGTCCCATACCGGGCCATCAGAAACGTTATCTTTCCATTTGCTACCCAGCTTGCTCATGTCGCGGTCTTCTTCATCCCACTTAGTAATGCTTTCAGGAAGAAACGTCATCAAACCAACAGTAGCCACACTCAGGCCAAGAATGGTGTACGTCTGGCCCATTAGGTAATCCCAGTCCTTATCTTGAGGAACGATAAGGTGTCTAGGCTGAAGGCCTGCGTCAAGATTTAAAGAATCATCGTTATTCTGTTCAAAAGCAAGACTGCGATTTTGAGATTCGAAGGTGTACAGATTGGTTGTTTCGCAGTAACCTGACATACAATCAGGCGTGTAAGAAAACTCTGAGTGGCGGCTCATATCGTACTGGCTCGCGTTAGCAACGGCCGACGTCGTCAGTAAGAGTCCTGCGAGAGTCTTCTTGAACATGGATGATTTTGACACAAAGGTCTCCGAGTTAATGGTTTGATGATCGGGCTCACAATTATCCCTTAAAAGAAAACCCATTTAAATACTTGACCTTAATTTAATCCCAACAAATTGACTAAGCGATTAGTCTGATAAAAAGAAAACGATATAAGTGCTCCGTATAGAAATAGAATTGTGCTTATGTTCAGGAGTCAGTTGTGAAAATTGCAATGCTAAGTACTGGTGAGGAAGTGCTTCACGGAGATATTGTTGATACTAACGCGGCGTGGCTGTCGAGTTTGTTTTATCAGCATGGGTTTGGTTTAACCAAACGATCCACTGTGGGAGACAAGCAGTCGAGCTTAATCGAAGAGTTTTTAATGCTGAGCTTCAACAATGACGTAGTCATTGTTAACGGTGGATTGGGGCCAACGACCGACGACATGAGCGCCGCAGCGGCAGCGAAAGCGGCTGAGTGCAAACTGGTATTGTTTAAAGAATGGCTAGAGCAACTGGAGAGCATGTATGCTCTGCGTGGTATTCCTATGCCTGATAGCAATTTAAAACAAGCCATGCTACCTGAAGTCGCAGAAATTTTAGACAATCCTATTGGCACGGCATGTGGCTTTAAAATGCTGATCAATGACGCGATTTTTTATTTTACTCCTGGTGTACCAAGCGAATTCAAATTGATGGCAGAAACACAAATTTTGCCTGATCTTCGAAGAGTATTTCCTGATGTAAAAGGTTCATGCTGTAGTCGAATCTACACTTTTGGTCTTTCTGAATCTGGGATCTCGGATAAGTTGGATCAGCTAAAACTGCCACAAGGCTATGAGCTTGGGTATCGCTCTTATCTGCCTTTTATTGAAGTGAAGCTGTTTGGCCCGGCAGATCAGCTTGAACAACGTTTGAAGCTGATGCAGTTGATCAACAAGCACCTCGAAAGCAATACGGTTAGCATCGACCTTCCGATGGTTGAGCATGTAGGACAACTGCTGGCGGATAAAGATCTCACACTTTCTGTGTCTGAAAAAAGCAGTGCTGGATATTTAACCTACTGGTTAAACAGTGATGAAAATGCAGAAAAGCAATTGGGTCACGGTTGGGTGCTGGCAGGGCGTAACCAAACTGTAAACCATGAGGGCGATCCATTGGCTGCAACATTTGCGTTAGCGGGAGCGACTCGCGAAAAGTGCGCTACCGATTTAGCATTAGTGACCGGACAGGTTGAAGGTGGGGTATTTTCTGTCGCCTTGTCTACACCATCAGGTGAATGGGGCGCGTCTTATAAGTTAGCGAAAAAGTATCAGCGTGACGACCAAGTGAAAGTGATCAGCACCGCAGCGCTGGATTTATTACGCCGTTACTTAGAGCGAAAACCTATGTTTGCCCACTATGCGTTTTTAGAGAAAGTGAAAGAGATGCATATTCCTAACAGCGCACTTTAGGCTATTCACCATCTACAGATAACAAAAAGCCAAGGCGATCGCCTTGGCTTTTTCGTGTTTCTTCGTCTGGAACTATGCGCGCTTTTCTTTCATCGCGTAGTTCACACCAGTCAGCGAAACGCTTGATTTGGCTTTACAGATACAAGGGAGAATCTCATCACCTTGCGTGTAAGCCATGGCAAAACCAACATACTCCACTTCACCAGATTCCAACTTACAACGACAAGCACCGCAGTGACCGTCGCGACAGTTGTATTCTGGAAGTAACCCCGCCTGTTCCATGGTCTCCAAAATGGTATTGGATGGGTTGGATTCAATGCTAACAAGTTTGTTGATTTTGATGGTTGGCATTACAGCTCAAACCCTTCAAAGTCGTCTGCGCGAACTTCGTTGTCAATCTGACCGACTAGGTAAGACGAAATTTCCGCTTCTTGAGGCGCTACTTGAACGTTATCTGAAGACAACCAAGCGTTAATCCATGGGATTGGGTTGGTTGTTGCTTCTGGGTACGCTGCTGGTAGGCCTACCGCTTGCATACGTATGTTGGTGATGTACTCAACGTATTGGCTCAGGATGTCTTTGTTCAATCCGATCATTGAACCGTCTTTGAACAAGTACTCTGCCCACTCCTTCTCTTGCTCTGCCGCTTCTTTGAATAGGTCAAAACAGTCTTGTTTTGCTTCTTCTGCGATTTGCATGAATGAGAAGTCATCTTGACCGTTACGTAGCAGGTTGATCATGTGCTGCGTGCCGTTCAAGTGAAGTGCTTCATCACGAGCGATCAGCTTGATGATTTTCGCGTTACCTTCCATTAGCTCACGCTCTGCGAAAGCGAATGAACACGCGAAACTTACGTAGAAACGGATTGCTTCTAGCGCGTTTACAGACATCAGACAGATGTACAGTTTCTTCTTAAGATCGTACAGGCTCACTTTAACCGTTTCGCCGTTCAAAACGTGCTCACCTTCACCGTAACGGTGGTAGTCATTTGTCGCTTGGATCAGGTCATCGTAGTAGTGTGCGATGTCTTTCGCACGCTTAAGGATGTGCTCGTTTTCAACGATGTCATCGAATACCACACTTGGATCATTCACGATGTTACGGATGATGTGTGTGTATGAACGAGAGTGAATCGTTTCAGAGAAAGACCAAGTTTCAATCCATGTTTCTAGCTCAGGAAGAGAAACAAGTGGAAGTAGTGCCACGTTTGGGCTACGACCTTGGATTGAGTCTAGAAGCGTTTGGTACTTCAAGTTAGAGATGAAGATGTGCTTCTCGTGGTCTGGCAGTTTGTTGTAATCGATACGATCGCTAGATACGTCAACTTCTTCTGGACGCCAGAAGAAAGACAGTTGCTTTTCGATAAGCTTTTCGAAAATTTCGAATTTTTGTTGGTCGTAACGAGCAACGTTTACTGATTGACCAAGGAACATAGGTTCTTTTAGTTGGTCATTTTTGTTCTGGTTAAAAGTACTGTAAGCCATAATGCCTCAATTCCTTTTAGACCTCCCCATAAGGGGAGGTGTTCGATATTCTGTTACTGCGGATTGTTAGGGTAGGGAAGATTAAATCTTACAACCGCCGCCTGCACAATCGTCATCTTGTGGTTGAACCGCGTCTTTCTGGTCGTCTTTCGCACCATCACGAGTGTTATGGTAGTAAAGCGTCTTAACACCAAACTTATACGCTGTAAGTAGGTCTTGAAGAAGTTTCTTCATTGGAACCTTGCCCGTCTCGTAACGCGATGGGTCGTAGTTTGTGTTTGCAGAGATCGCTTGGTCAACGAATTTCTGCATAATGCCAACAAGGTGAAGGTAACCGTCGTTAGAACCGATATTCCAAAGCAGTTCGTAGTTGTTTTTCAGTTCAGTGAACTCAGGAACAACTTGCTTCAAGATACCATCTTTTGATGCTTTTACAGATACGTAACCGCGTGGTGGCTCAATACCGTTTGTTGCGTTCGAGATCTGAGAAGAGGTCTCAGAAGGCATTAGCGCTGTCAGTGTTGAGTTACGAAGACCGTGTTCCATGATTTCTTGACGTAGGCTGTCCCAATCGTAGTGCAGCTCTTCATCACAAATTAGGTCGATATCTTTCTTGTAAGTATCGATTGGCAGTAAGCCTTTCGCGTAGTTTGTTTCGTGGAACGAAGGACACTTGCCTTGTTCTTTTGCTAGCGCTACTGATGCTTTTAGCAAGTAGTATTGCATTGCTTCAAACGTGCGGTGAGTCAGGCCATTTGCGCTGCCGTCAGAGTATTTCACTCCGTGCTTTGCTAGGTAGTAAGCGAAGTTGATAACACCAACACCTAGCGTACGACGGTTCATTGTTGACTTGTACGCCGCTGGTAGTGGGTAATCTTGGTAATCCAGTAGTGCATCTAGAGCGCGAACAACAAGATCAGAAAGCTCTTCGAAATCATCTAGAGATTTGATTGCGCCAAGGTTGAACGCGGAAAGCGTACATAGTGCAATCTCACCTGAATCATCTTCAACGTTAGTCAGTGGTTTAGTTGGAAGTGCGATTTCCAGACATAGGTTAGACTGACGAACTGGCGCAACTTCAGAGTCGAATGGGCTGTGAGTGTTACAGTGGTCTACGTTCTGAATGTAGATGCGACCTGTTGAAGCACGCTCTTGCATGAGTAGCGAGAACATTTCGATGGCTTTTACCGTTTCCTTCTTAACTGAAGGATCGTTCTCGTATTTCACGTATAGACGTTCAAATTCTTCTTGGTTCTCGAAGAATGCGTCGTATAGACCCGGTACGTCTGAAGGTGAGAATAGAGTGATGTTGCCACCCTCAACCAGACGTTGGTACATCAGTTTGTTTAGCTGTACGCCGTAATCCATGTGACGAACGCGGTTCTCTTCAACACCACGGTTGTTCTTAAGCACCATTAGTGAACGTGCTTCGCCGTGCCACATTGGGTAGAACACCGTTGCTGCACCACCACGTACACCACCTTGAGAACAACATTTTACGGCTGTTTGGAAGTACTTGTAGAACGGGATACAACCTGTGTGGAATGCTTCACCGCCACGGATCTCAGAACCTAGCGCACGAATGCGACCCGCGTTGATACCGATACCAGCACGTTGAGATACGTAACGAACAATAGAACTTGCAGTTGCGTTGATAGAATCTAGGCTGTCACCACACTCAATCAGTACGCATGAGCTGAACTGACGAGTAGGGGTACGTACACCAGACATAATTGGTGTAGGTAGAGAGATTTTAAATGTTGACGTCGCATCGTAGAAACGCTTGATGTAGTCAAGACGTGTTTCTTTCGGGTAGTTAGCGAATAGGCAAGCCGACACTAGAATGTAAAGGAACTGCGCACTTTCGTAGATCTCACCAGACACACGGTTTTGCACGAAGTACTTACCTTCAAGCTGTTTTACCGCAGCGTAAGAGAAGTTAAGGTCGCGTTTGTGGTCGATGTAAGAATCTAGTTCGTCCAGTTCAGCTTTTGAGTAGTCTTCAAGGATATGTTGGTCGTACTTACCCATATCTACAAGACGAGACACGTGATCAAACAGCGTTGGCGGCTCATATTGGCCGTACGCTTTTTTACGCAGGTGGAATACCGCTAGGCGAGCAGCTAGGTATTGGTAATCCGGGGTCTCTTCAGAGATCAGGTCTGCCGCTGACTTGATGATAGTCTCGTGGATATCTGTCGTTGTGATACCGTCGTAAAACTGGATGTGAGCGCGAAGTTCTACTTGAGAGACTGAAACGTTATTTAGACCTTCTGCAGCCCAAGTGATAACGCGATGGATTTTATCCAGATCAATACTTTCTTTACGGCCATCACGCTTAGTGACGGTAAGTTGTTGGTTCATTCTGCTTTATTTCCCTAAGAAAACTGATAAAAGCCGTATTTTTGTTTGTTTATGTGCAAAGTTTGTAAAGCTTGCGGCGGCTTTGTGATCAAAGTCTATCTATATATTGTAGCTTAAACACAACATATAGGGGTTCATTTGTTTGCGGGTTACAAGATAGTGCTATTGCACTGATTTATCAAGGTACAGATTTGGGATGACTTGTGGATAAGTAATAAAATAAAAAAAATCAGTAAGTGAACACTAACCGATGAGAAAAGGGCTGACTTGAATGGGGAAAACTAAGCTTTGAAGATCGGTTTATAAATAACCGCCCTCAAAAAAAAATTCCTTGATCTTTGCCTGTTTTTATTTGCGAAAAATGGGTTGGTTAAAATGGAATCTAGAGCACGAATTTCATACATAAAAAGACAAAAAAAGCGGCAACTTTGTGCTACCGCTTTTGATTCATTTTATGACTGAAATGTCAATCACAAGAAGGCGTTTTTAATGTAACGCCGTTCAGTATTTTTTAGTGTGGACGATGTAGTTTACATCTACATTACGACCTAGCTTATAGCTGTCATTTAGCGGGTTGTAATGAAGGCCTGTGATGCCCATTTCCGTCAAATCTGTTTGGTCGATCATCTTCATCATTTCAGCAGGTTTGATGAACTTCTCATGATCGTGCGTGCCTTCTGGTACTATCTTCAATAGTTTTTCTGCGCCTACAATCGCAAACAAGTACGACTTGATGTTGCGGTTTAACGTCGAGAAGAACACATGTCCTCCAGGCTTAACCAACGCGGCACATGAACGAATTACAGAGAGTGGGTCTGGCACGTGTTCTAGCATTTCCATGCAGGTCACAACATCGTAAGTCCCCGCATTTTCCGCAGCGTGGTCTTCGATGGTGCTTTGGATGTAGGTCAGCTTAGTCCCTGTCTCCAATGCATGTAGGCGAGCAACTTCTAGTGGCTCTTTACCCATATCTAGACCAGTCACGGTGGCGCCTTCCTTTGCCATGCTTTCTGCTAAGATGCCGCCGCCACAACCAACATCGAGAACTTTCTTGCCGAAAAGGCCATCGGCTTTTTCTAGGACATAGTTCAAGCGAAGCGGATTAATTTGATGAAGAGGTTTGAACTCGCCTTCTAAATCCCACCAACGAGAAGCCATCTCTTCGAATTTCTTAATTTCACTAGGGTCGACGTTTTGTGCTTTAGTCATGATAGTTATTTTGCTTCGCTAATAGTCCTTTGGAAGGCGAGATTATACTCTAATGGTACGATACGTTTAAACTGCTTCTTTTCTCACAATCGTTACAGGAGACTTTTTTGGCGACAGTTGGTGGAAATATAGTCAGTTTTCAGAAAGATATGGGATGAATGTGCAATTTCTCTTCATTTAACTCATAACGAAGCTCACAACCTGATAAAACGAGCGGGAAAGTGATGCCCCAGTGATGAATTGTGTGTTATATTTTTGCACCTTACACGTATCGTAATTACGATCAGAAAATAGAGGGATAATGGCTCTATGAGCGATTTAGCTAAAGAGATCACGCCCGTAAACATTGAAGATGAGCTTAGAGGTTCATACCTAGACTACGCGATGTCAGTTATCGTGGGTCGTGCTCTTCCAGATGTGCGTGATGGCCTAAAACCAGTACACCGCCGCGTTTTATTCGCGATGAACGTACTAGGCAACGATTGGAACAAACCATATAAAAAATCAGCCCGTGTTGTCGGCGACGTAATCGGTAAATATCACCCACACGGTGATAGTGCTGTGTACGACACAATCGTACGTATGGCTCAGCCGTTCTCACTTCGTTACATGCTGGTCGATGGTCAAGGTAACTTTGGCTCAATCGATGGCGACTCTGCTGCGGCAATGCGTTACACCGAAGTTCGTATGGCAAAAATTGCCCACGAACTTTTGGCTGACCTAGACAAAGAAACCGTAGACTACGTACCTAACTATGATGGTACAGAACAGATTCCAGCGGTTCTTCCAACCAAAATTCCAAACCTATTGGTGAACGGTGCTTCTGGTATCGCGGTAGGTATGGCAACCAACATCCCGCCACATAACCTTGGCGAAGTGATCGATGGCTGTCTTGCATACATCAATAATGAAGAAATCACTATTGATGAACTAATGGATTACATCCCTGGTCCAGATTTCCCAACTGCGGCGCTTATCAGCGGTCGTAAAGGCATTGTAGACGCGTACAAAACAGGTCGCGGTAAGATCTACATGCGTTCAAAAGCGGAAATCGAAACAGAGAAAAACGGTAAAGAAACCATCATCGTTACCGAAATTCCTTACCAAGTGAACAAAGCTCGTCTGATCGAGAAGATTGCTGAACTTGTTAAAGATAAGAAAGTTGAAGGCATCAGTGCGCTACGTGACGAATCTGACAAAGATGGTATGCGTATCGTTATTGAATGTAAGCGTGATGCAGTAGGCGAAGTGGTTCTTAACAACCTTTACGCCCAAACTCAGCTACAAACGACTTTCGGTATCAACATGGTTGCGCTGAACAATGGTCAGCCACAGCTATTCAACCTGAAAGATATGTTGAAGTGCTTTGTGGATCACCGTCGTGAAGTCGTGACTCGCCGTACTATCTTCGAATTGCGTAAAGCTCGTGAGCGTGCGCACATTCTTGAAGGTCTTGCACTTGCTCTAGCGAACATCGATGAAATCATCGACCTAATTCGTAAAGCGCCGACTCCTGCTGAAGCAAAAGCTGGTCTTATTGCTCGTGGTTGGGATCTAGGTAACGTAGCAGCAATGCTTGAGCGTGCTGGTACTGATGCGGCTCGCCCAGAATGGCTAGAGCCTCAATACGGTATCCGCGACGGTCAATACTTCCTGACTGAACAACAAGCGCAAGCAATTCTAGATCTGCGTCTACATAAATTGACCGGTCTAGAACACGAGAAGATTCTTGCTGAATACAAAGAGCTTCTAGAAGAAATCGCTGAGTTAATGCACATTCTTGCAAGCACTGAGCGTTTGATGGAAGTGATTCGTGAAGAACTAGAAGCAGTTCGTGACGGATTTGCTGATGCACGCCGTACTGAAATCACAGCAGCTAGCCATGACATCGACATGGAAGAGCTGATTGCTCGTGAAGACGTAGTCGTAACTCTATCTCACGAAGGCTACGTTAAGTACCAAATCCTAAGCGACTACGAAGCACAGCGCCGTGGTGGTAAAGGTAAGAGTGCAACTCGAATGAAAGATGAAGACTACATTGAACGTCTTCTAGTGGCGAATACCCACGACAACATTCTATGTTTCTCTACTCGCGGTAAGACTTACCGTCTGAAAGTTTACCAATTGCCATTGGCGAGCCGTACTGCACGTGGTAAACCGATCGTGAACATCCTTCCACTAGAAGATGGCGAGCGTATCACTGCAATTCTTCCGGTTGATGAGTTCTCAGCAGACAAGTTCATCTTCATGGCAACTGGCGACGGTACCGTTAAGAAGACTTCTCTAGACCAGTTTGCGAACGTACGTTCAAACGGTCTAATTGCGGTGAACCTACGTGATGACGATTCTCTAATCGGCGTTGATATCACAACGGGTTCAAGCGACATCATGCTGTTCTCTAAAGCAGGTAAAGTTGTTCGCTTTAGCGAGGACAAAGTACGTGCAATGGGTCGTACAGCGGCAGGTGTCCGTGGTATGAAGCTGGCTGACGACGACCAAGTGGTCTCACTAATCGTTCCGTCTAACGAAGGCGACATCCTAACGGTTACTCAAAACGGTTACGGTAAACGTACTGAATTGGCTGAATACCCAACGAAAGGTCGTGCAACTCAGGGCGTTGTGTCTATCAAGGTTTCTGAGCGTAATGGTCCAGTAGTTGGCGCAGTGCAAGTAGAAGAAGGCGACGAGATGATGATGATCACCGACGCTGGTACTCTGGTTCGTACACGTGTAGCAGAAGTTAGCCAAGTAGGCCGTAACACTCAAGGTGTAACGCTGATCCGTACAGCAGAAGACGAGTCAGTTGTTGGTCTACAACGTATCGATGAAGTTGAAGAAGTGGAATTGCCAGAAGGCGAAGAAGCAGAAACAACAGAAGCGAATGCAGAACAGCAAGCTCCTGAAGCGCCAGCAGAAGACGACGCGGAAGAAGGCACAGAAGAGTAATCTTCTCCTTCATCGCTAAATATGAAAGCCGAGCAAGATGCTCGGCTTTTTTGTATCTTCATCAACGCAATCTATCAACCAAACCAGTACACTAAGCTTATGTTTACTCACGGGTATCGCTATGTCTTTATGGTTCTTCATTGCCGTCACTTTGATGGGGCTTTTTATCGTCGTTTTGTCACTTAGCGCTTCTAAAGTTAAGCCTACGCAGTGGTTTGGCTTTTGTTTGATGGTGTTAGCACTCACTAGCGCTGGCTACTTATTGTTGAAGCAAACCCCACCGCAACCTATCCAAGCGGAGATAGCTCGAATGATGACCTCGCGAGACATCATGGATGAAATACAGCAACAGTTAAAACAAGAGCCTAATAACGATGAGCTTTGGTTTCAGTTAGGTCAAGGTTATCTGTTGGAGGGAGAATTTGATGCCGCGTTGATTTGTTTCGACTACACACTCCAACTCACCGACAACGTAACCGCGACGCAACTTGCCGCTAAGGCGACAACATTATACTACCTGCATAAACAAGCGATGACTGATGAAATCAGTTTACTATTAGAACAGGCATTGCAACTTGAACCTTATAATGAAGCCTCACTGTCGTTGATAGCGAACGATCACTTCATTTCTTTCCGCTTTCAAGAAGCCATCGATACTTGGGTGCTACTCCTAGATTCCAATGACCCTAATTTAGACAGAGTGACGATCATCGAGTCCATCAACAAAGCGAAAAAGCTGATGTAAGCATACAATGTAGAGTAAAGAGGAGAGTCGGTATGAAGAAGCTAGAAGCGGGTCTGTTGGTATTGTTGTGCGGTACAGTGCTGGTGGGATGCTCGTCTCCTTCAACTGGTTCTTCATCTGTCTATTATTCGAGTGGGTATTACGACCCTTGGTGGTATGGTCACGATGACTATTGGATTTACTATTATCCGGGTTGCTGTGACAACGGACATGACCATCGAGAAAAGCTCGAGGTATGGTGGAATGGTCTCGACGACGATCAACAACAGTCAATTAAAGACAAAGTTGAAGATTGGAAAGATGGTGATATGAACGCCAACTTCGATAACATGAAGCGACAACTGGATAACCACTGGCAGACGTTGCCGGATGAACAAAAACAAGCGATTCAAGCAAAATGGCACGAGCGTCCCCAGCGTGTAGAAACAAAAACGTTACCAAAATCAACATTGAAGACACAACCATTACCCGCGCATAACGTGCCACGTCCGATTACCAAGCCAAATATTCAGAGACCTCAGACTCGACCAAACATCCAACCGGTGCCAAGAATTCGTCGACGTTAATGGTTTACTTGCATTTTAATGATGTACTTCGACTAGAATGAACTGATGAAAACAAAGGGCGCAGAATGCGCCCTTTGTTGTTGCATCATAGGTGTCGAATCCTATTTTCGATTTGACTAATAGGTTGCTTCTCGTTCGGCCGCTGCTTTATCCCAATCTGGCACCACGGTGTCTAAGAAGTGCTTTTTATCCGCGTTCATTTTTTCCATATCCATTCCTAAAGCTTCTTGGGCTTTTGCTTTGGTCGAGATATCTGGAATTTGAACAGGTTCAGTAATGCCTTTTGTTGCCAGTAAGCGTACCAATTTAGTACGAGCATCGGCGGCGCGATCAACTGCGGTACCGAGAACTTCCAGCGCGACTTCTGGAGCGTGCATGTGAACACCGTGAGAGGCGATCGCATAATCCCAACGCCATTGCGCATGGCGAATATCTTGGAGAATCGGCTTCATTTCTTCTTCCGTTGCTCCTGCTTTCCATGCTTCTCCAGCTTCAAAATGCGCCGCGACAATTTGCTTCTCGGCGGTCAATTTCATGTTCAACACCTGCGCTTTACGTGACGAAACGATGTTACGTAGCTGCTCTTTGGTTTGAGTATGGCACTGCGCACATGTGTCTTCGAAGCGGTCGAAAGGATTGCCTACTTTATGATCGGTATAAACGGTACCATCTTCTTTTGTCACCTTCGGCATATGGCAGTCGACGCAAACCACTTTGTTTTTGCCGTGAATCCCTTCACGCCAAGTTTCGAAGCCAGGGTGCTGTGCTTTTAGCATCGGTGCTTTAGAAACGGCGTGAGTCCAATCTTTAAAGTCCAACGCATCGTAATACTTCTCCATGTCACCGACAGTCGTACCCATATCCCAAGGGAATTTCACCGCTTTCGTTGGTCCTGTAAAGTAGTATTCGACATGGCACTGAGCACACACAGACGCTTGTTTATCAAGGCGCGGCTGCTCATCAAAGTTTTTTCCAATTACATCGAATGCTCGCTCAACATAAGGTCTGGTTAGTGCGAGTTCTGGCTCGCCTTGGTTGAATTTTTCTGAGCGAGTGTCGTGACAGTCAGAACATCCGATAGGATTGACGATTTCTGAGCCTAGACGTGCCCATTTACCAGAGAAGTAGCCATCCTCGCCACGCTCTTCTATCACGCGAGCGACATCAGGACTTTTACAACTCCAACACGCCATTGGCATTGGCCCGGAGTTTTCATCTGCCGGTGCGCCTGTCCTTAGGGTTTGCCTTACATCGTCGAGCGCATAAAAGTGACCTCGAGCCTTGTTGTAATCTTTGGCAAATCCGTAGCCAGCCCAAAGAATCACCATATTTGGGTCTTCACTTAGGGCGTCTTCAATATGTTTACTTTCTGATGTTGCCTTCCAAGAATGATATTGGTCAGGATGGTTTTGTTCGAAGGCGTCATTACGAGGATCAAGTCGATCGTTGTTTTCTGCCGCCATCACAGAGCCGGCCAACAATAATTGGCTAGCGAATAAGGTCGCAACCGCGATAGGTGCGCTCATCCAGTGTTTTATGCTCACGGTGTTATCTCCATATTCGTTTTTATTAGCAGCGTTGTGAGAAGCTATTCCAAATAAGAATCGGAGATCTACAAATAATATTATTGTGTAAATAAAGAGATGAAATAGTGAGCGGAATGAGTCTTGCTTTAGATCAATTTACACTAGTGATCTTAATCATGTTTAATTTCATATACCTCTAAAGTGGTATGATTCAATCCCCTTTATTGACAGTAGGTTAGAGGTATAACCATTTTATAAATAAGGTGATTAAGTTCGCTTTTTGAACAGTACCTTCTACCTCTTAGGAATAATAGGGGTATTATGAATATAGGTTTAGCGTTGTGGCTTTCCAAAATAAGAATTGATGTCATTTGAAGATATAAAAATATCTTCAGAAGAAATTAATTGTCGCTCTATTAAATAGTTGAGAACAGTTATCAATTATTTTAGAGCTAAGGAAAGAAAAATATGGGCAATATAAAATTGACCATAGTGACAATGCTGAAATTTCTCTTCGCCTTTGCCATCTATGGTTTTTCTATCTCCGCCCATGCGATTTCATCAGAGCCTGTTGAGGGTGCACAAACCACTCGCCATCAAGTTGAGCTGATTCGTGACCGAGACTACAAATGTCTTCAATGTCATAAGGATGCCAAAGAAACTCTGAATTTGTCGCATGAGCCAGAAGCGCTGCTTAGCCAAGGTAAAACACTTAACTGCACAAACTGTCACAGCAATATCGGGCCTGATCACCGTGAAGGGGCTCCTGATGTGATCAAGTTTGCTGCTGCGCAATCAAAAGCAGTGCATGACAAGGTTTTTCTTGATCCAAGCACCATTCTCAAAGCGAATAGCCAGTGTGTAGATTGCCACGCTCCAACTCAGTTGAGAGAAAGTAATTGGACGCATGATGTCCATGCTAAAAATTTGACCTGTTCAAATTGTCACGATGTTCACGCTGCCAAAACGAAAGCGCTTTCTTTCGACAGAAAACAGCTCATCAAGCAATGTGTCGATTGCCACTCTCAGTTTGCTGCTGAACCTGAACTTGCAAAAGACGAGGAGAGATAGCATGAAGTGTTCAAGACGAAATTTTTTAGCCAGTAGCGGCGCATTGATTTTGACCACTGGCGTTGCTGGCACCTCTGTTGTTAGTGCTTCTCTTTATGCCAGTGATAGCGAGCAAACCAAACGTTTTGGCATGGTGCATGATGAAAATGCGTGTATAGGATGTACTGCGTGTACTGAAGCATGCCGCGAAGTGAATAAAGTGCCAGAAGGGGTGACCCGCCTAAAAATTCATCGCAGTGAACCCATTGGAGAATTTCCTGATGTTGAGTACCAGTTTACGCGTGAATCTTGTCAGCACTGTGATAATCCACCATGTGTGTATGTTTGCCCTACGGGTGCTGCGTACAAGGATGAAGCTACGGGGATAGTTGATGTGCACAAAGAGCGATGCGTCGGCTGTGGCTATTGTTTGGCGGCTTGTCCTTATCAAGTGCGCTTTTTCAACCCTGTTGACCATTCTGCAGACAAATGTAACTTCTGCCGTGATACCAAACTAGTACAAGGTAAGCAGCCAGCTTGCGTGGAATCTTGCCCGACAAACGCGTTGATATTTGGTGATTTGAATGATCCACATAGCGAGGTCAGCAAAGTCATTGATAACCATCTTGTGTATCGCGATAAGTCACATTTAGGAACGCAACCTAAGTTGTTTAAAATTCCGCATAACAAAGGGGAGGTGTCATCATGAACGGTTTTGAAAGTGCTTTCCACTTTGATTCATTAGTGTGGGATTGGATCATCGCGATTTACCTATTTTTAGCTGGGATGTCTGCTGGCGCAGTGATGATTTCTATCTACCTTAAACGCAAAGTCATTGAGGGTGATCCGGCGAACAATGGCATTATGAAAGCGATGGCTTGGCTCGCGCCATTTGGCATCATTTCCGGTTTGGTGATTTTGATTTTCCATTTAACTAAGCCACTCCAGTTTTGGAAAATCATGATTTACTATAACCCGACGTCGGTGATGTCGATGGGCGTTGTCTTGTTTCAAGTCTACATGGTTGTGTTGTTTGTTTGGATTGGCGTGATCTTTCGCCATCAAATCATCAGCTTTGGTGAAGGCAAATTACCGAGCGGATTACTCGACTTTGTGGATGGCTTTTTGATCAAGGCTGGAAAGGTGAGTAATGCCATCGAGTTGTTCTTGGGTTTCTTGGCGTTAGTACTGGCGGCATATACTGGCTTCCTACTATCGGCACTTAAAACCTACCCGATGCTCAACAATCCGGTGTTGCCGATTTTGTTCCTATTCTCAAGCCTTTCTTCGGGCGCAGCGGCATGTTTGATGTTCGGAATCTTAGTGTTTAAAGAGCCGACATCCAGTCCTAGTGTGTCATGGGTCCATGGCTTTGAACGTCCGGTTGTATTATTCGAGTTGTTCGTTTTAGTAACGTTCTTTACTGGCCTGATTTTCAGCGGGGGTCAAAACGAAGTCGCAGCTTGGAATGCAATATCCAACGGCTTTTGGGCGCAGTGGTTCTGGGTTGGTGTTGTGTTGATTGGTATGTTGATGCCGCTAACATTGAACTGGTTAATGCCTTCTGAAGTTCGCCATAAAGGTAGTTACGTCTTTGTCGTGACGACATTGAGTTTGGTCGGCGTGCTGATGCTGCGTACATTCATACTCTATGCTGGTCAAATGACCGTTGTCTAAGGAGGAACAATGGAGGCTGAACTGGGTTTCTTCTTACTGATTTTCGTCGCAATGGGGGCGAGTTGTTCCGCTGCACTGCATTGGTATCGCCGTGCAGCGGCTAAGCCCATTATGTTAGAACACCAACTTGCGACCTCGCATCTCATCAGTTTGGCCTCTGTTGTTTGTCTATTACTGCTGATTGTCTGTTTTATCCAAGACAATTTTGCTCTTGAATATGTGGTCACTCATTCCAACAGCCAATTGCCAACCGCTTACAAGGTTGCAGCGGCATGGGGTGGGCACCAAGGCTCCATGCTGTTTTGGGTCGTGACGCTCAGTTTATGGGCATCATACATTGCTCTTAGTTCTCCGATTAACCAATGCTACACCGCAGATTGCCTTGGCATTATGAATGTCCTGATTGCCGTTTTTGCTTGGTTCACGTTAACAACGTCTAACCCTTTTGAGTTCGCAAAAACATTCGCAGTAGAAGGACGTGATTTGAATCCAATGCTGCAGGACATCGGATTGATCATTCATCCGCCACTTTTATATTTAGGTTACGTTGGTTATTCCGCCATTTTGGCGTTTGCACTTGCGGCGTTATTAAGCAAACGGCCTGTCAATGAATGGTACCGTTGTACGCGAAAGGCCGCGTATTTTGCCTGGGGAACCCTGACTGTTGGTATCCTTGTCGGCTCTTGGTGGGCATACAATGAACTAGGCTGGGGAGGCTGGTGGTTCTGGGACCCAGTAGAAAATGCCTCTCTATTGCCGTGGTTAACAGGCACTGCACTCCTGCACAGCGGAGTATTAGCAAAGAAAAATCAGGGAGCGTTGTGGAGCACATACGCGTTGGCGTTTGCGACCTTTAGTTTAAGCATTCTCGGGACATTTATCGTACGTTCTGGCGTATTGACATCGGTGCATGCTTTTGCTGTGGATCCTACCAAAGGTTTAGCCCTGCTTGCTGTGCTTAGTGCGTTAGTATTGATGACGTTTGGCGTACTGATTATGCGTGGAGATGCCATCAAACCATTTAGATTACGTTCCTTGATTAGTCGTTCTTATATGGTGTGTGTGTCCATTGGACTTTTGGTCATATCCACGGCGATCGTCTTTTTAGGTACGTTCTACCCGATGATTTATCAATTGCTAGGGTTGGGAAACATCTCTGTTGGTGCGCCGTATTTTAATAGCTTGATATTTCCTCTTAGTATTTTCGCTTTGTTGGCGTTAGCCATGACGCCAATTTTGCGGTGGACAAAAGGAGTGTGCGCGAACTGGAAAGGGCAATTCGCCTTCGCAAGTACAATCGCTTTAGGTGTCGTAGCCGTCTTTATCTTGTCGGTTGATACCGTGCGTATTGGGACAATCACGAGTGTATTTTTAGCAGCTTGGGTTATTGCTACGCACACTATGTTATGGCTGAATGCCGAAAACAAAGGGCCACTAATCAAGATGGTATTAGCACACGTCGGTTTTTCTGTAGCCGTTGTGGGAGCTGTCTTCAACAGTGAATACTCGTACCAATACAACTTGCGAGTAGAGCCTGGTGTTTCACATCAAAGAGCAAACATTGGTATCGATTATCAAGGTATGGATTGGGTAATAGGGCCAAATTACACCGCAGAACAAGCAAGGATCATTTTGCGCCTTGATGATCAGACTCGCTATGTATTACAACCTGAAAAACGCCATTATCCCGTGCGAGTAATGAACATGACTGAGCCCGCGATTCTGAGTTTATGGCACGGAGACTATTATCTGACGTTGGGGGATAAAGTTGGCACAAACGCTTATGCGATAAAAGTTCAGTACCGGGCGGGGATTTGGTGGATATGGTCAGGCGGTTTGATAGCGGTG
Source organism: Vibrio sp. YQ_11 (assembly GCF_043103065.1). Lineage (NCBI taxonomy): Bacteria > Pseudomonadati > Pseudomonadota > Gammaproteobacteria > Vibrionales > Vibrionaceae > Vibrio > Vibrio sp. YQ_11. The sequence continues at coordinate 55,019 of NZ_JBICJM010000044.1, forward strand.
TTTGGCGCACTGACGACTGTGTATCGCAAAAGAAAGAGGGCCGTGAATGTCACCGAAAACTATGCCTAAACTATTCGGGTTATTTATTGTTGTTGCCGTCTTTTCAGTCGTGGTCGTTGCGGGGTTATCTGACCGCCCCCACGTTGAGCAAGCAAAGGAAAGCACGCTAAGGGTTCCAAATTTCAACGCTGTATCGGTTATCTCTGGAAAAGAGGTTACTCAGGTGTTGTTTCAAGACAAGGGCTATAAGTTGCTGAATGTGTGGGCGTCATGGTGTGGGATCTGTAAGAAAGAACATGAAACACTTTTGCAGATAGCGGATGCGGGAGTACCGATCATTGGTTTGAATTATCGAGATAATAACTCTGCCGCTCAAAACTACTTGAGCTCTAAAAACAATCCTTATCAAGAAGTGATTAGTGACCCAAATGGCGAATTAGCGGTTGAGCTGGGAGTGATAGGTACACCAGAAACTTATCTTATTGATCAAAATGGCAAGGTTTTGATCAAATATCGGGGAGCAATCACGATCGACAAATGGAACTCAATATTTTCTAGGTATTTTAATGGCGCTATTTAAATATATATTTATTACCGTTTTTGCACTTGCATTATATTCTCCTGTGAGCAATGGGAGTGAAATTAAGCAGAACGTTGATCTTTTTGAATTTCAATCTGTAGAAGTGCAACAACGAGCAACCTCGCTCGCTAAGACATTGCGCTGCCCACAATGCCAAAACCAGAACTTGATTGAGTCCAATGCGCCAGCGGCTAAAGATCTTCGGTTAAAGGTCTATACGATGGTCAATGAAGGTAGCTCCGATCAGCAGGTAAAAGATTATTTGGTTGAACGATATGGAAATATTGTTCTGTATCAACCTCCATTTAATTATTCAACTGCGCTATTGTGGATCTTTCCTATTATATTTTTGATCTTTTTTGCTCTATTTTCGATCCGACTAATCAAGCGAAATTAATGTGACCATTATTCCAGTATGGAAAATAAATTGTGCATATAACAAGCAGAGTGTTATCATTTTTTGGAATTTATGAAGCCTCCAGTATAAAGCTAACGATAAAATTTGAGCTGGAGAAGTAATAAAAGAACAACAGTAGGTGTACGCAGTGGATTCAGTTATATTGCAGTTAAAGAAGGACTTTTATTCGCAGATTCGTGCGTTTCAAACACCGAAGCTGCCACAAGTGACTTCAACTCTCGCCGTCCTAACAGACGAAGAAATTCAAGAACTCGAAGCGGTATGGATAGAATTAGCGGTTTGGAAACGTAGCCAAACTCATTAAGATTCCTTTTCATGCTCTAACCTTTACCAACCCCAGGCAAAAATTTGTCTGGGGTTTTTTATTGTAGTTTTATAAAATTGTTATACTATAACAATTCATCAGCGCAGCAAGATAAGTGATCGTCTTTGTTTGCGGAAGGGGATAAGATCAACCCAATTGTGATCTCAACATTGAAAAATGCGGTATCAATCCCCATAGTTGAAGAGCAATAAGTGAATCCCATGAATGCAATAACAAAAACGCATCAAGCGCATCAAGCAATAAATCGAGTGAGTATAGATATGGCGGAAGTACGTGCCAGAGTAGATTTTAAAGTCGGGGCTAAAAGTAATATCGATGCTGAGATCCTGTCTTTCCGTGGCCTTAAGACAGATAAAGAGCATGTGGCAGTTATTTTTAAACAAGCGGATCAAACGCAAGACACGCCGCTAGTGCGTATGCATTCCGAGTGTCTGACTGGCGATGTTTTCCACTCATCTCGCTGTGACTGCGGTGAGCAGTTAGAAGAAACGATCCAACGTATGGGCGAATCTGGCGGCGTGATCCTTTACCTTCGCCAAGAGGGTCGTGGTATCGGTTTGTACAACAAGATTGATGCGTATCGTCTGCAAAGCCAAGGGATGAACACTTACGAAGCAAACAACCATTTAGGCTTTGATGATGATTTAAGAGACTTCACCGAAGCGGCACAAATGTTAGAAGCGTTAGGTATCAAGAAAATTCGTCTTGTGACCAATAACCCTAAGAAAATCCGTGAATTAGCGGAGTACGGAATTGAGATTGTCGAAGTTGTCAATACTTCGGCGCACATTAAAGATGGTAATGAAAACTATCTTAGAGCGAAAGTTTCTCACGGCAAACATAACCTAAAGGTTTAATCTCTAAAGAGAAAACTGTCAATTATGAATGTTAAAAGCCTCACAGTGATGAGGCTTTTTTTGTATCTGGAATTGCAAATAAATTGTAAATTTGTATTATCTCGTGACTAAAAGTGCAAATAAGAATAATTAGCACTACGAATATAACAAATAAATTGCTCAACAAGGATGCTTCAGATGAATGCAAAAACAGTATTAGTCCAATCTATTGCTGCTTCACTCCTCATTGCCAGTGGTACTACCGTTGCTGCTCAAGTAACAAAACAACAAGTTGTTGAACATTATGCAGATGTGGCTCATGCCGTATTTGCTGACTCACTGACGACGGCAAAAACGTTGGAAGTGAAAATCGATGAATTTTTAAAAGCACCATCTGAGGCAAAGCTTGAAGACGTTAAGCAAGCTTGGCTAGAGTCCCGCGTGCCATACCAACAGTCTGAAGTTTTCCGTTTTGGCAACGCAGTAGTCGACGATTGGGAAGGTCAACTTAATGCCTGGCCACTTGACGAAGGTCTTATCGATTATGTAGCTGCTGACTACCAATATGAGCTTGGTAACGAAGGTGCAGCGGCAAATATCATTGCCAACACAAGCCTAACGATCGGCCCGTCTAAGCTTGACGTGGCAAAAATTACTCCAGAATTACTTGCTAGTTTGAACGAAGTAGGTGGCTCAGAAGCAAACGTAGCAACGGGCTATCACGCGATCGAATTTCTTCTATGGGGACAAGATCTGAACGGCACAAATGCAGGTGCAGGTCAGCGTGCGTACACGGACTTTGTTGTTGGTTCTGGTTGTACAAATGGTCACTGCGATCGTCGCGGTGAGTACTTAAAAGCCGCGGCCGATCTACTTGTTCAAGATCTTGAATGGATGGAAAAACAGTGGTCTGCTGATGAAAAAGGCAACTACCGTCAAGAGCTACTAACAGGTTCAGCAGAAAATGGTTTACGTAAAATGCTGTTTGGTATGGGCTCTTTGTCTTTGGGTGAGTTAGCTGGTGAGCGTATGAAAGTTGCGCTAGAAGCGAACTCTACGGAAGACGAGCACGATTGCTTCTCGGATAACACGCACAACTCGCATTACTACAACGAGCAAGGTATCTACAACGTTTATACGGGTACATACAGCCGCCAAGATGGCACGGTTCTTACTGGTCCAAGTATCGCAAACCTAGTTGCTCAGGAAGATAAGAAAGCCGCTGAAGAAATCCAGAAGCAATTTGACGTAACACGCAGTCAAGTTGGCGAGTTGGTGACTTCTGCTGAAAAACACAATCAGCATTTCGACCAACTTATTGCCGCGGGTAATGCTCAAGGCAACGCACTGGTTAACGACACCATCATGGCGTTGGTTGCACAAACCGGTGCTATTGAGCGCGCAGCGGGTATTGTCGGCATCGATAGCCTAAGCCCAGACACCGCAGACCACGAGTTTTAAGAACACATAATAATAAACAAGGGCTCATCGTGAGCCCTTTTGCCGTTAGAGCTCGTTGTTATCCATTCATATAAGAGCAGTGATATGAAGCCATACCTACTTTCCGCCTTTGCCGCGATCCTTTCGACTTCTGCCATGGCTTACGATGTTAAGTCTGGTGGCAACACCAGTGTCAAAAAAGACGGTGCTAATGCCTATTCATTACCCGCGACGAACTTGCCAATGAGTAAGCGACTTGATTTTAGTGTGGGCAATAGTTTTTTCCGTAACCCATGGGTGCAAGCGCCAGCGACTACAGATGCAAGAGACGGCCTTGGCCCGCTTTTCAACACCAATGGTTGTCAGAATTGCCACATAAAAGATGGCCGTGGGCATCCTCCTGAAAAAGACGACATTCATGCCGTGTCTATGTTGGTGCGTTTGAGTATCCCGGCGATGACGCCAGAGCAGAAGAAAGCTTACATCATGGATGGCGGTATTCCGGAGCCTACGTATGGCGGACAACTGCAAGATTTTGCTCTGCAAGACCAAACGCCAGAGGGCAAAATTGCTATTACTTATACGGACGTTCCTGTTGAGTTTAAAGATGGCACAAAAGTGACATTGAGAAAGCCTACGCTGAAAATTACCAATTTAGGTTATGGGGACATGCACCCTGATACGCAGTTTTCCGCTCGTGTCGCGCCACCTATGATTGGTTTAGGTTTGCTAGAAAGTATTCCTGATGAAACGTTGCTTAAGTGGGCAGACGAAAATGACCGTGATAGCGATGGCATCTCAGGCAAGGTGAATAAAGTTTGGGACATCGAAAAAGGCGACTTTTCGATTGGCCGTTTTGGATGGAAAGCAGGACAACCAACGTTGATGCAGCAAAATGCGGCCGCGTTTAATGGTGATGTTGGTCTAACAAGTCACTTGTTCCCGAATGAAAATTGCACGGCGAAGCAATCCCTTTGTGAGGAGTTGCCAAATGGCGGCAAGCCAGAAGTAAGCCAAAACATACTCGACTTCGTAGAGTTTTACAGCCAACACTTAGCCGTGCCGATTCGTCGAAATGTGAATGATCCTGATGTTCAGCTTGGCCAAAAGATCTTTGCCGCTTCGGGGTGCGAAAGCTGCCATAAAACCAGTGTAAAAACGACAAAACGAGCAGACCGGCCTGCGCTTTCAGAGCAACTTATCCACCCGTATACCGATCTGCTGTTGCATGACATGGGAGAGGGCCTTGCTGATCATCGACCTGAATATCTTGCCAATGGCAGTGAATGGCGTACGCCACCACTTTGGGGGATTGGTTACACAGAAGAAGTGAACGGTCACACGTATTTTTTACATGATGGTCGAGCACGTAACTTGATGGAAGCGGTGCTTTGGCATGGTGGTGAAGCGGAGCAAGCGAAACAAAACGTGTTATCGCTGAACCAAAAAGAACGTGACGCATTGATCGCGTTTCTGAACTCTCTGTAAGGATGCAACCATGAAGAAAACAACATTAATGAGCGCTGTTGTTGCAACGCTAAGCTTAGTTGGTTGCCAATCGACAACGGGCTCGTCGGATGCAAAACCTGAGCAAACTAGCCATATTTCTCAAGCTGTTTACGAAGTGGAGTTTCATGCTGCACAGTCATTTTTAAACCAAGCTTCGCAGTTAGAGCAGAGCTTTGCTGATTTTTGTTTGGCGTCGAAAAATGACGCGGAACCAGTACAACAACAATGGCACAGCACCATGCTGGCTTGGATGGCGCTTCAAGGACAGGAACGTGGCCCAGCGACTGCGCTGGAGCAAAGCTGGAACGTACAATTCTGGCCCGATAAAAAAAATACCACCGGGCGTAAAATGTCGGCGCTGACTAAAGCCGATAAAGTTTGGACAGTGGAAGAGATCTCGACACAAAGCGTGACTGTGCAAGGTTTAGGGGCGTTGGAATGGTTACTTTATGATGATGCATCCACGCTTAATACCAATAGCAATGTATGTGCCTCAGGTGTTGCTATTGCCGAAAACTTGCACGATAAAGCACAGATCATCGCTAATTCTTGGGCTCAAAACCCGTGGAAGTCTTTGCAAAAGACAGAGTGGGAATCGGAGTACATTTCGCTGCTTTCTAACCAGCTAGAATACAGCATGAAAAAGCTCAGCCGTCCGCTAGCCAAGATAGGGCATCCTCGTCCTTACTTCTCCGAGTCTTGGCGCTCAGAAACCTCGCTCTCTAACTTAAAAGCTAACCTAGAAAGCTTGCATCAGTTGTATTTTGCGAACGGTAAAGGTTTAGATGCGCTGTTAAGGGCGCAAGGTAAAACGCAATTGGCGGATCGCGTCGCGTATCAGTTTGACATGGCTTTAGAGACTTGGCCTGAAGATAAAAGCCTGTTCTCTGCACTACAAAGTGTGGACGGATATCGTTTGGTTCTCGCGCAATACAACAAGCTAGAACAACTTAAATACCTCATCCATGAAGAGGTGGCTATCGAGCTTGGTGTCGTTATAGGGTTTAATGCAACCGATGGTGACTGATCAAACCCGCCGAACGCTTCTAAAAGCGGCATTGTTAGGAGCGGCAACTCCCGTGTTGCCGTTTGGTTGTGCGGCGACAACAAAGCGAGAGCCCGCATTAATTGGCTGTTCCATTGTCGGGCGAGATAAGTTTGCTGCCGTGGTGGCTGATGAATATGGAATGCCTATTTCGACGTTACCTATCCCTGAACGTGGACATGGCGTGGCGACCAATCAGCATGGCCATGCGGTTGTTTTTGGTCGACGTCCTGGCGCTTTCTTTATGGTGTTCGACTATCGAACAGAGCAAATGCTCAAGTTGGAACTGGCAAAACCGGAGCGCAATTTTTACGGCCACGGCGTTTATTCTCACGATGGTCTTTATCTCTTCGCTACGGAAGGCGAAAGAGGCACTAGCCGAGGCATCATTGGTGTTTACGATGTTCAAAACCAATACCGAAAAATCGCTGAGTTATCGGGATTCGGCATTGGGCCTCATGAAGTGATCATGATGCCCGATGGCACGTTAGCGATTGGTGTGGGTGGGGTGCATACTAATGGTCGTGAGCCTTTGAATTTGGACAGCATGACGCCAAGCTTGAGCTACCTTTCGCAAAACGGCGAGTTGCTTGATCAACTTGCGTTGTCGGATCATAAGCTGAGCATTCGTCATCTTGCGCATGATGGTTCAGAAACGGTGTTGTGCGGCCAGCAATATCGCGGAGAACCTGACGAATATCCTGCTTTGCTCGCCATGCATACGCGTGGAGGAGAGATGCAAACACTGCAAGCAGAACCTGAAGAATGGGCACGCTTTAATCACTATATAGCCAGTATTGCTGCAACCAATGATTGGATTTTAGCAACATCACCTCCGGGCAGTTGTTATGGCATTTGGTCTAAAGAAACGGGCAAGCTGGTGGAGCTGAATGCACTGCCAGATGCGTCTGGTGTGGTGATTTACGGCGATGAGTTTCGCGTCAGTTCTGGAGCGGGAAAAGTCGTTGAACAGAAACCTTCGCAATTCAAAAACGCATACTCAAGCGGTGTTCAATGGGACAATCATTGGTCACGAATTATTTAAAAAGTTCAATAAATAATCTCTTATTGAGAGATTTGTTGTCGATTTCGTCACCAGATTCTTAATTTTAAACCTGCAAGCTGTGAGATATTTGCCATACTTTTTTTATGGCAAGTAGCGCAAGGATCGTTTCAGTGTTTGCTAGGGTTTTAATAATGACGGCACTTATGGTGCCGTTTTGCAGCTTTTCTACCGTGGTTTCTCTCGATGCTTCTGCCCAAACGGAGCAAGAAGGGGCCGTAGAGCAGTTGTCTGTCGAAAAAATGATCCATTATCCAACGGTGATTGATCAACTTTACCAAAGTACGAATTACCGTTTGAATTGGGAAAATGAGAGCGATGTTGAACAGTTCATTTTTCAGATGAAGCTGGTCGCGCTTGCTGACGTTTCCAAAGAGTTTGACAACCAACTGCATCGTATTAACCAAGTAAGATGGAAAGGAGACAACCTTGACTTCGATTTGGTGATGACCGATTCCCTCCTTATGTACCTCAGCTATCTTGAGCAGGTTCCTCAAGAAGGCGTTAACTGGTTGTTTGCAAATAAAGCCCATGTGAGCTTTCCTGCGCCTAGTGTGGATACGCTATCGGTACTGAGCAATGAGATCACGGTAGGGAAGTTGGACCAGTTTTTAGCCAGCTTGCGCTCGCCTTTGCAAATGGATGCCTCGTTTAATACGGTATTTGCTTCGCTTTCTGAATTCTCGCAATATCAATATCCTTTCTATGAGCAAAAAGGTCTGTTGCGCATCGGTGATCCGATAGAAAACAAATCAACCCTTGTTGAACGCATGGCGATCGTCGGAGTGGATGTCAGTTACATCGATTCAGAAATACCGCAATACGATGAAAATTTGGAGCTGGCGGTGAAAGAGTTCCAGCGTATTCATGGCTTGAACCAAGATGGCGTAATTGGTCCGAACACCATTCGTTGGATCAACTTCTCTCCTCAACAACGTTTGCACTTGCTGGCATTGAATGCTGAGCGTTCTCGTATTTGGGCGAAAGAACGAGACAATGTCGTGTTTGTGAACGTGCCGGGTTATGAAGTTACGTACTGGCATGATGGTCAGCCACTGTTTGAATCAAAAGTTGTGGTTGGTCGAGCTTCAAGAAAAACCCCAATCATGACTGGAACGCTAGATTCGGTGATCTTAAATCCAACTTGGAATGTGCCTTGGAAAATCATGGTGAAAGACATCATTCCAAAAGTGAAACGCAATCCGATGTATTTAATGGAACATAACATTCAAATCATCCGTTCTTGGACCTCGCGCGAAATCATCGATCCAACCACGATCAACTGGGCAACAGTTAATCCAAGAACCTTCCCGTACCGCATGCGTCAGGCTTCTGGTTCGCACAATGCGTTGGGTTTGTACAAGTTCAACATGCCGAACCCACAAGCCATATATCTACACGACACTCCAAGTAAAAACTTGTTCCAACAAGATAGAAGGGCGTTTAGCTCGGGTTGTGTTCGAGTAGAAAACGCCGATCAACTTGCAGAGCTTCTGTTCAAAACTCAAGGTTTGGAAGAGCGTTTAGAGAAAAAGCGGGAAAGCGCTCGTTCATCAACGACTTCGGTGCCACTAGGGGAGCGTATTCCGGTACACATCATCTACCAAACAGCTTGGTTGGAAGAAGGTACGCTGTATTACCGAGATGACATCTACAAATACGACCATCAAGGCTAAGCCTGCCATGGCTCGTAAATTTAAGAAAATTTACAATTCTAAAAAATCGTTTTCTGTTCAATAAGTAAACAAAAAATTCAGCGCGACTTCGATATTCCGGACCAATTTATGCATTTGACGAGATAAATTGGTTTCGGTATCGTCCGCTTTCTTTGTTTAGTAATTGAGCAGTGTTTTTGTTTATGGTAAGTCGTAATTTTTCTCGCCGTGATTTCCTTAAAATGACCGCTGGTGGTGTCGTACTGGCGTCTGCAATGCCTACACTTTCATGGGCTTCACTTCCGGATGAACCACGCGTGTTAGCCATGAATAACTTGAATACGGGTGAGCTTCTCGAGACGTGCTACTTCGATGGCAATCGCTACGTCGGCAAAGAATTGCAGCGTTTGAATGAGTTCTGCCGTGATCATCGCCGTAATGAAGTGCATCCAATGGATAAACGTCTGTTCGATCAAATCAGCCAAATTCAAAAGCTCATCGGTACTGAATCCGAAGTTATCGTGATTTCTGGCTACCGTTCTCCTGTGACCAATGCGTCCCTGCGCAGCGGTTCTACTGGTGTTGCTAAGAAGAGTCTACACATGGAAGGGAAGGCGATTGATTTTCGTCTCGATGGTGTAAAGCTGTCTACGGTGCGTGATGCGGCAATCAGTTTGAAGGCTGGTGGTGTTGGATACTATCCGGGCAGTAACTTTGTCCACATTGATACGGGTGCAGTACGCAGTTGGTAAGCCTATTTTAGGGCTGGCGTAAGTCTTGAAGTCGCCTAGGGTTAGTGTCATAGTTGCGGCAGTTTTAACGCAAATTTATTCGGTAATAGGTTATCTATGGCTCTGAAATACCAAGTTGTCCCAGTGACTTCTTTTTCTCAAAACTGTTCTATCGTGTGGTGTGACGAAACGATGAAAGGCATCGTTGTTGACCCAGGCGGTGACGAAAAACAGCTTGCAATGCTCATCAAAGAGCTGGGTGTTGATGTGGTGAAATTGGTATTGACCCATGGTCACTTAGATCACGTTGGCGGTACTGAGCCATTATCAGCGCTGTTAGGCGGAACAGAAATCGTTGGGCCGCACAAAGCGGATAACTTCTGGCTACAAGGTTTGGAAGGGCAAAGCAAAATGTTCGGTTTCCCTCTAACTGAGGCATTTGAGCCGAATCAATGGTTGAATGAGGGTGACGTTGTCACTTTTGGTAGTCAAAAGCTGAACGTTATCCATACGCCGGGCCATACACCAGGTCACGTAGTACTTTATAGTGAAGAAGCGCGTTTAGCGTTTGTTGGTGATGTTCTGTTTAACGGTAGCATTGGTCGTACTGACTTCCCTCAAGGCGACTTCAATACGTTGATTAGTTCAATTAAAGAGAAACTTTGGCCTCTAGGTAACGATGTTACATTTGTACCGGGTCATGGTCCTCAATCTACCTTCGGTCACGAGCGAAAAACCAACCCGTTTGTTGCTGACGAGATGCCACTATACTAGCGCCTTGTCTGTACTCGTTATTATTCTGGCTCGGCGGCCGCTAAGTATCGCCGAGTCAGCCCTACAAATTCGTCGGCTTCCCTGTCTAAATCACTGGCAGAAATAAACACATCATAGCCGTAAAATTCTCTCTGATACTTCATTCTATTCGCCAGCATGGCTTGCAAACCGTCATATTGTTTTCCCGCTTTGTTAGTGTACGGTTGTGGGTCGAGCACCATATCTTCAAATTTCTCTTCACAATGGTTCTGCCTTGCGCCCAAATACAACAAAGCGCGTTGGCTAAGTAAAATCTCCGTCGCGATACGCGGGCAAATTGCATCAAGATAAGGGGAGTAGTGTTTCAAGCGGATGCCTATCCACGGGAGCGGTTGATGCCAGCCGTCTTGTTGATAACTGCATATACCAATGGACTCAATATTTCGCCAACGGACAACCCAACCGCCTTTAAACAGGTGTTGCTGAAAGTGCGAGGCGGTCAATGTGAAAGTGACTTGGCTTTTCTTAATCATCAAGACGGCGAAACCGACGATGATTGCCATCAAAATGACGGAAAGCATTGCTTGTTTCCAACCCGGAGAAATCACGACAAGAAATAGTGTAATGAGCGCTACCAGCAACAAAATCAATCTGTTGATTGGCGAATCAGACTTGAAGTGTGAATTTGTTAGATGCAGCGTTTCCATGCTCATACCTCAATGAATACTCCAAATAAAATCGAGATTTCTTGATATGCAGCTTGATGCTTTTAATCAAAACGAAACCTCTGTTTTTATACCCAGTATTCAATAAATCCGTTCACAAATGATCTGTTTAAATAGTAGACGTTCTAAGCTTTGAGCGCATTTTTCGTAGCGTTTCGCCGCTAAAACCTACAAATCGATTGTAAATTTTGGTATAAAACGCGCTTCAAATTTTCATCCCTGCTGAGATGCAGTGAACTGGAGAAATATTCAATGAGACTTGCTCATAAGCGTAAAGTGCAGATGAAACTGCAAAAACGCATTAAAGCGACAGTAGCAAACCTAGCTGCAGCACCAAAAACAGCAAAGCCTGTTGCGGAAAAAGCAGCAGTAAAACCTGTTGTGGAGAAAGCAGTAGCTGAGAAGAAAGTAGCTGCAGCGAAAACTGTTGATGTTGCACTTACTCCTAAGCAACAACAAGTACTAGACATCGTTGTAGCGAATGCTGAAGGTATCAACCCTAAAGGCATCGGTTTAGCAGCGGGTCAAGAAGACGCTAAAGCAGCATCATGGGCTACTGGCGCACTGAAGAAGCTTCTTGAAGAAAACCTAGTTCAAAAAGAGCAGTTGGCAGGTAACAAAGTTATCTACAAAGCAGTTTAATTACCGCTATTGTTCTGTTTTTATACAATGCCTCGGTGATCGCCGGGGTATTTTTTTGCCCTAATTTCTTACTTTCCTTTCTAAACAAGCGTGCATTTTAGCGATACAAAAATGGCGTTTGTCACATTTTTTTAAATACTGTGTAAATTTTTTGGTAAGTTAATACGTAAGTAGCTTTCTAAATAATGCCTTTCATGCCTGATTCATAACTTAATGATTTAAGGCGTTATAAAATTACCACCATCTAATCTCCTACGTATAAATACGTAATACTAAGGGCTAATCAGGTTATTGATACTAAGATAACTTGCGTGTTCACGCCCATTTCGAATTAGACAACATTGTTACATCTTTATACCCAAGTTACTTCAAGCGTCGCTACTCGGCTCGTGTTTTGACATGAGAATGGTGCTGGTCAGCTTGTCGTACTTCAAATCCGTATGAAATGGATGACAACAATAACCTTGGTGACAAAGGACGTGAACGATGAGTCTTATCCAAAAATCTTTGAGACGAGTGCTCAAAATGACTGCCGTAGTGGCAGCGATGACATTCGTGGCAACTTCTGCAAGTGCTGCTGAAAAAGTATATCGCCTAAAGCTGGCTGAAACGTGGGGGCCTAACTTCCCAATCTTTGGCGACACGACGAAAAATATGGCGAAAATGGCAGAGGAAATGTCAAATGGTCGTCTACAAATTCGTATCGACTCTGCGAACAAACACAAAGCACCATTTGGCGTATTCGACATGGTGAAATCCGGCCAATACGATATGGGACACTCTGCGTCTTATTACTGGAAAGGCAAAGTGCCAAACACGCTTTACTTCACTTCTATGCCTTTCGGAATGTTGCCGACAGAACAATACGCATGGTTCTACTACGGTGGCGGGATGGAGTTGATGGAGAAGGTTTACTCTCCGCACAATTTGATGTCTTTCCCTGGTGGTAACACCGATGTTCAGATGGGTGGCTGGTTCCAAAAAGAAATTAAGTCGGTCGATGACCTGCAAGGGTTGAAGATGCGTATTCCGGGTTTTGCGGGTGAAATCTTGGCAGAATTAGGCGCGAAGCCAACCAACATTGCACCGGGTGAGCTTTATACCTCACTTGAGCGTCGCACTATCGATGCGTTGGAGTGGGTAGGTCCGTCTTTGGACTTGCGTATGGGCTTTCACAAAATTGCGCCTTACTACTACACAGGTTGGCATGAGCCTGCGACTGAGCTTCAGTTCCTCGTCAATAAGCGAACTTGGGAGCGTCTACCGGATGATCTGAAAGCAATTCTCCAAGTCGCGATGAAAACCGCTGCGTACGACATGTACACGCAATCGAAGCATGAAAGCGGCAAAAACTGGGCATCTATTCAGTCTGAGTACCCAAATGTGGAAGTAAAAGATTTCCCACCTGAGGTGATGGATGCGCTGCGTGCTGCCAATGACAAGCTGCTTAAACAGCATGCTGAGGAAGATGCGTTGGCAAAAGAGATTCAAGAATCTCAAGCGAACTACATTAAGCAAGTTCGTCCATGGTCGAACATCTCGCACCGAGCGTACTTGAATAGCCAAGCGCAATAAAAACTCGGTCTGGCCAAATCGTATGATTTGGCCGACGAGGAAGCCCAAGAAAAATTTCAAATAAAAATCATAAAAACGCTCCGTAGATACTGCGGAGCCAACCCACACGTTCCATGGAGTTCGGAATGAGAAGCCTTATCTATATTGAGCGAATCTTCAACCGCTTTGGTGATTTTCTGGGGTGGTTATCCAGCATCCTCTTCATTTTGTTGTTGTTGAACGTGGTGTATGACGTTGTGATGCGTTACGTGTTTAACGACGTGTCTATCGCGTTTCAAGAAATGGAGTGGCACTTATTCTCTGCTGTCTTTTTGCTTGGCGTGCCTTATGCCATCAAATCCGGCGGTCACGTTCGAGTCGACATTTTTTATGAGCGACTGTCATATAAAGCGCAATCCATCATCGACATCATCGGCACCCTGTTTTTCCTCTTTCCTTTTTGTTTGTTGGTCGCATGGTTTGGTATTGATTTCGCGAAAGAGAGTTATGCCTTGGGCGAGACGTCTGGTGACCCAGGTGGTTTGCCGTATCGATGGATAATCAAAGGCATGATCCCGGTTTCTTTCTTATTTATGGCGGTGAGTGGCGTTGGTTTGCTGCTGCACTCAGTCAATAAAATCGTTAACCCTCATCTTATCTATGCCGGTAGCAACGGTAAGTCGTAAAAGGAAGTCATTATGATCGGTATAGTGATGTTTTTTGTGGCGCTCTTTGCGCTACTGCTCGGGTTTCCCGTCGCGTTCACATTCGGCGGTATTGCTCTTATTTTTGGTGTTTGGGCAGAGGGCATGGACATGTTTGCCTTCATGCCATATCGAATTCAATCCATCATGGAAAACACGGTGCTGATGGCCGTACCGCTGTTTGTTTTCATGGGGCTCGTGCTGCAAAAAACGAAGCTAGCAGAGCAGCTGCTGGAATCGATGGGGCGTCTGTTTGGTGGCGTCCGTGGCGGCATCGCAATTTCGACGGTGCTGGTGGGCGCGCTACTTGCGGCATCGACTGGCGTAGTGGGGGCATCTGTGGTGGCCATGGGGTTGATCTCGCTGCCTGTGATGCTCAAATACAACTATGACAAAGGCCTCGCGTGCGGAACCATTTGTGCTTCAGGTACGTTGGGGCAAATTATTCCTCCTTCCATCGTACTCATTTTGCTCGGCGATGTGCTTGGCGTGCCAGTGGGAGATTTGTTCCAAGCGGCCGTGTGGCCGGGTATCGCGCTAGTGGGTGCATACGTTATTTACATCCTTATTTACGCCAAGCTTAACCCTGAAGCAGCGCAGCCGATTGAACGTGATGAGTCACTCAGCCGCAGGGAAGAAGTGATGAAGGCGCTGAAAGCTGTATTACCACCATTGGCGTTGATCATTGTTGTGTTGGGCTCCATCTTTGCCGGTGTTGCAACGCCAACGGAATCGGCAGCACTGGGCGGGGCTGGGGCGATTGTTCTCGCTGTACTGTACAAGCAATTTAGTTGGTCAATGGTCTACGATGCGTCGAAAGAGACGGTTAAAGTGACCGCGATGGTGTTCGCGATTTTGCTGGGTGCGACGGCGTTCTCGATGGCGTTTACGTATACAGGCGGTGACTATCTGGTCGAAGAATGGATGTTGCAGATCCCGGGTGAGAAGTGGGGCTTCTTGATCATTACGATGATTGTGATTTTGATTCTGGGCTTCTTTATCGACTTCGTTGAAATCTGTTTCATCATCGTTCCTATTATCGCACCGGTTGCTGAGCTGCTCGGCATCAACATGACGTGGTTTGCTATTCTCATCGCGATGAACTTACAAACCTCCTTCTTAACACCGCCATTTGGCTTCAGCTTGTTCTATTTGAAAGGGGTTGCGCCTGCAGGCGTGACTACACGGGATATTTATCGTGGCGTGATGCCATTCATTGCGATTCAAATTCTCGTCCTTGCCTCCTTACTGTTTTTCCCAAGTTTCTACGGCATGGGTTAATGAGTAAGGAATAAAAGAGATTTTGTGAGCTGAGAGTCTTCACCTTTTGAGACAAGTTGTTAAGCTGCTCTTGGGGCATATTGACCCTTTGGGCAGCGTTTCATGGAGGGAAGGATGCCTCTCAAAGCCAAGTTAATTTTGCTGACATTGATTCCAGTGGTTTTAGTGTCGGCAAGCATCAGTTGGATTTCCATTTATCAGGCCAAAACATTGGGTCAACGAGAGGTGGAGATCTTCCATCAAAACCTCATTCAATCCAAAGAAGCGGCGCTCAAAGATACCGTTGATGTCGCATTTGATGCTATTTCCCACATTTACAACGATTCGACGATTGAAGAACGTGTCGCTAAAGCTCGAGTGAAGGCCATTCTCAATCGCCTAACTTACGGCTCTGACGGGTACTTCTTTGCTTACGATAAACACGGCACTAACCTCGTACATCCCGTTCTTCCTGAATTGGTTGGGGAGAACTTACTTCACCTAGAAGACGAAAATGGCGACAGGCTTATAGAAGCGTTGCTTTACCAAGCGCAATCCGGAGGCGGCTTTCACCAATACTTGTGGCAGAAACCCTCGACTGGCGACATTGTACCCAAGCTCAGTTACGCCGCATGGTTGGATAAATGGGAGTGGATGATTGGCACTGGTCTTTACATTGAAGATGTCAGCCAAGAAGTCGCGAACATGCGTGCTGCGGTGAACAAAAACATCGAGACCACGTTTTTTTCTGTGGTGGTGATTTTGGTGGTCACCGTGGCGGTGATCATTGTTCTGACTTTAGCCATCAATTTACATGAGCATCGACTTGCCGATAAAAACCTCAAAGAACTTGCTCACAAAACGGTGATGTTTCAAGAAGATGAGAAGAAACATTTAGCGCGCGAGTTGCACGATGGGATCAATCAGCTTCTGGTATCGAGTAAATGTCATTTGGATTTAATGAGCCATCGATTGCAAGATGAAAAGCTCAAGTCGCATCTCGACAAATCACAACGTTCTTTGGTGACGGCAATTAATGAAGTGCGGCACATTTCCCATCAACTTCGCCCAAGCGCATTGGATGATATCGGTTTGGAAGCTGCGTTGACGACATTGTTGCAAGATTTTCATTCACACTCTGAAATTGATATCGACAGCCATTTTGACACTCAACAGCACAAGCTGACCTCCGAAGTCGCAACAACACTGTACCGAGTTGCGCAAGAGTCGCTAAATAACATTGAAAAGCATGCAAAAGCGAAAAAAGTGACGGTGATTTTGCAAAAAATGGGCAATATGTTGCAATTACTCATAAGAGACGATGGCGTAGGGTTTGTCGTCAACCAAGCTGTGCATCGCCAAGGGATTGGTTTGCGCAACATGCAAGAACGTGTGGAGTTTATTGGTGGCGAGTTCGAACTCATGAGTGAGCTTGGTTTAGGCACGGAAATTACCGTGCTTTTGAATTTGGATGAATTAGTTTATGGACAAACCGATTAGTGTGGTGATCGTCGATGATCACCAAGTGGTGTTAGATGGATTTATCGCGCGTTTAGAGCTGGAGCCGGACATTGATGTGATTGGCACGGCAAGCAACGGCTTGGGAGCGATTGAGGTCGTTAAGCATCTGCGACCGGATGTTGTGCTTATGGACATCAGCATGCCAATCATGAATGGCATCGAAGCAACGGGTGTGATTAAAGAGGAATTACCAGAGAGTAAAATTCTCATGCTTACGATGCATGATAACCGCGAATACATCATGAAAGTTATGCAGGCAGGGGCGGTGGGATACATGCTCAAGGAAATTTCAGCCGAGAAAATGGTGCAAGCCATCAAAACCGTGAACCAAGGTTCAACCTATTTTTGCGAGTCCGTAACTCAGACGCTCTTTACACAAGAAATCAAACCCGCCCATCACAAACCCAATCCGCTTAGTCGACGAGAAGAGGCGGTCTTGAGGTTGGTGGCACAAGGCAATAGCAGTAAGAAAATCGCGACGTTACTCAATATCAGCTATCGAACAGTAGAAACGCATCGTCACAACATCAAACATAAATTAGATCTGCATTCGACAGCGGAATTAGCCAAATACGCATTTGAAACGGGGCTGACGGAATAAAAAAGTGCCCGTTTAATACGAGCACTTAAAGAGGTGATTATTCTGGTTTGGTGATGCTGCCGATTTCTAGAAGAGGCGCTACATCGATGTCTTCTGCGTTCATCATGGTGGAGATGCGCTGGACAGAAGAAAGCAGCAATGTTTGTTCCCACTCTTCCAATTTTTGGAATCGATTGATGAAGTGTTCTTGCAGCGGAGTTGGCGCTTGTCTCAGAGCTTCTTCGCCCTTCTCGGTAAGTACCGCATGTACCTTACGTTTATCTTCAACGCTACGACGACGCTCAACGAGTTGATTGCGTTCTAATCTGTCCAAAATCGTGGTCGCAGTTGCTTGACTCATATTGGTGTGGTTAGACAACTGTTTGATAGTCACGTTATCTAACTCATTGATAGCACGCATCAAAATCAATTGCGGAGCGGTCAATCCCGACTCTTTGCTCAGCTTTTTAGAATGTAAATCAATAGCGCGGATGATCTGACGAATCGAGACCAATACTTCTTCGTACTTTTCCAATTTTTTCATCCAGTCTGTAGGGAACATGTAACGACGCGACACTAACTCAAATGCGCTGTTATTTAAAGGGCTGCAGTCAAAATTTAGGTCTACATTTTTCAACTATTTATTCGTCTTTGGCGATTTCTTTTTATTCGCTCGTGCAACTGAAACAGAAAGACCTAAAATTATTATAGCAATAATTGTTTGTGGTCTAATTAATGATGTGGAGATTTGCGCTTTTTGTAATGCAAATTACCGACTGAAAAGTAAGTTATTGGATTTTTTAACAGCAAAAGATAGACAAAAACGCCTCAAATGATAGGATCTTCCGCTTTCACGGAATGTAAAACGTATCGTGTTCGAACGATTTTTTGTTTGGTACGGAAAAAATAATACAAAAATAGAGAGGAACGATGACAAAGGGTATAGATAAGTACAGTATTGACAGTACCGACTATACGGTAGGTCAAGACAACGTTCAAAAGTGGGGCTTTGATGTTCATAACCCAGTTTTTGGTATTAGTGCAGGCTTTATTGCACTGTTTCTTGTCGCAGCATTAGTTCTAGATGCTCATACCGCGAAGACGGCATTGGATGGGCTTAAGTGGAAGATCATTGGTTCATTCGACTGGCTGTTTATTATCGCTGGTAACATTTTCGTTATTTTCTGCTTAGCGTTGATTGTGTCGCCGCTCGGGAAAATACGCTTAGGCGGTAAAGATGCTGTCGCTGATTATTCATTCATGTCTTGGCTCGCGATGTTGTTCGCAGCCGGTATGGGTATTGGTTTGATGTTCTGGAGTGTGGCAGAACCAGTGGCTTACTTCACTGGTTGGTACGAAACGCCACTCGGCGTAGAAGCAAACTCACCAGAAGCCGCACGTTTGGCGCTAGGCGCGACGATGTTCCACTGGGGTCTTCACCCTTGGGCAATTTACGGCGTTGTGGCACTTTCACTTGCATTTTTCACCTACAACAAAGGGTTGCCTCTATCAATGCGTTCGATCTTTTACCCATTATTGGGCGATCGCGCTTGGGGCTGGGCTGGCCATATCGTTGATATTCTTGCAGTACTTGCCACTCTATTTGGTCTAGCGACATCACTTGGTTTGGGCGCTCAGCAGGCGGCAAGTGGTATTCACCATGTATTTGGTGTTGAACCTGGTTTAGGTTTGCAAATTGTCGTTATCACTGTGGTTACTCTGCTCGCAGTGGTTTCTGTTGTTCGCGGTATCGACGGCGGCGTAAAAGTGATCAGTAACATCAACATGGTTGTAGCGTTTTTGCTGCTTATCCTTGTTGGTTTGATTGGCTGGGCGGCGAGTTTAGGCTCGATCCCAACAACGTTAATGGCGTACGTAGAAAACATCATTCCATTGAGTAACCCGTTTGGTCGTACCGACGAAGCTTGGTTCCAAGGCTGGACGGTATTCTACTGGGCTTGGTGGATCTCTTGGTCACCATTCGTTGGTATGTTCATCGCTCGCGTTTCACGTGGCCGTACAGTACGTGAGTTCATCACAGCGGTACTGATTGTTCCGACGGTAGTCACCGTGGTTTGGATGTCGGTGTTTGGCGGTCTGGCGATTGATCAAGTCGTCAACAAAGTAGGCGAGTTAGGCGCAAACGGTCTGACCGACGTATCACTGGCGATGTTCCAAATGTTTGATGTGCTGCCATTTGGCAACATATTGTCGATCATTGCTGTGGTTCTGGTATTGGTATTCTTTATCACCTCTTCAGACTCTGGCTCGTTGGTTATCGACAGCATTACGGCGGGTGGTAAAGTCGATGCGCCTGTATTGCAACGTGTTTTCTGGGCATTTATGGAAGGTGCGATTGCGGTTGCATTGCTTTGGATTGGTGGCTCAGAAGCGGTACAAGCGTTACAAGCGGGCGCCATTTCTACAGCACTGCCATTTACCTTTATATTGCTAGCAATGTGTGTAAGTTTATTGATGGGGATGAAGACAGAGCGTCAATAATCCATTAATTTTATAAATTTGCTTAAATAACAAGTAATTAAGAAGCCAGCACCCTGCTGGCTTTTTTTGTGCGGTTTTTCTGACGCTAGACAAAAAAATGACACGCAAAAATCCATATTTTACAAAGAGTTAATGCGCTATTTTGTTTTTTAAAAATTAGTGAATAGTCGTGAAAAAGTGTGTAATATTCACCCACCTTAACTGTTCTCCCAACTCAATTATAATTATGAAAATATCATTAAAACAAAAGCTAATAGGCGCAAGCCTTTCTGCTGTTGTTGTGATGGCAACAGCACTTACTTGGTTGTCGGCTGGTCAATTATTTGATCAGACTCGTTCAGGTGTCTATTCACGAGCACAAAGTCTAAGTACCACTGCGTCAGAAGGTATTTCGGACTGGGTTAATATCCGTAAGGATATTGCAAGCGCATTCAACGACTACTCGACAGAGCAAGACGTTGTTCCTTTCCTACAGCAAGCACGCAAAGCTGGTGGCTTTGACGACATCTTCTTGGGTACACCAAACGGCGATATGTATCGTTCTCACCCAGAGCGTAACCGTGCTGACTACGATCCGCGTACTCGCCCTTGGTATAAAGATGCCAATGCAGCAGGTAAGCAGATCATCACAGAAGCATACCAAGACGCTATCACTAATGCATTGCTAGTGACCATTGCTGAACCAGTAATGAAAAACGGCAAGTTTATTGGTGTAGTGGGTGCTGACGTACTTATTGATCAGCTTATCGATGACGTAATCAATCTTGATGCGGGTGAAAATGCGCACGCAATGTTGATTGATATGAACGAAGGTACGTTCCTTGCTCACCCAGATAAAAGCCTAACGCTTAAGCCTATCACCAGTTTTCTAAAAGACTTTTCAGAAGAGGCTATTGAGCGTGCGGCAGCAGAAGGCAAGATTGAAAGCACGATGCTGAAAGGCCAAGAGAAGCTTTACTACTTCAAGAAAGTACCTGGCACACATTGGATGTTCGCGATTGAAATGGATCGCGCAACAGAAGAAGCAGGCCATGCAGTACTGCTTCGTGACCTGCTGATCACCGCTGTGATGATCACCATCGTTGTGATTCTTGCGGTATCTTGGTTGGTTGGCTTCTTGTTCCGTGACCTAGGCCGCGTGTCTGATGCATTGGAAGAAATTGCATCTGGTGAGGGCGACCTTACTCAACGCCTAGAACCTCGCAGTGACGATGAAGTGGGCAAACTGGCTGAGAACTTCAACCGCTTTGTGGGTAACATGCACACGATGGTTACCAAGCTAAGCCAAGTTTCTGCCTCACTTTCTGAGCAAGCACGTACAACGGCACAACAAGCAGAAGAACGTAGCCAGCGTATTTCTTACCAGCAAGACGAAATCAACATGGTTGCGACTGCGGTTAACGAAATGGCAGCAGCAACGCAAGAGATTGCGGGTAACGCAGACAGTACAGCACATAGCTCTGAAGAAGCGGTGCAAGCATGTGCTCACGGTTCTAGCCAAGTGAATCAAACGCAAGGCTCTATCCAGAATCTGGCGCAAGAAGTTCAAGTCGCGACAAATGTTATCCAAGAACTTGAAGCGCACGGTAATAGCATCAACACGATTCTATCGACGATTCAAGACATTGCAGAGCAAACTAACTTGTTGGCACTGAACGCGGCGATCGAAGCGGCGCGTGCAGGCGATCAAGGTCGTGGTTTTGCGGTCGTTGCTGACGAAGTTCGCGTATTGAGCCAACGTACTCACGCATCGACCAAAGAAATCCAAGAAACGATCGAAATGCTTCAAGGTACAACCAAGAAAGCGGTTGATATCATGGGAGATGGTCGTCGTTTGGCTGATACCAGTGTGGATGACGCGAATTCTGCAGCAGCGAGCCTGACGCAAATCCACAGTGCGGTAGAGCGCATCAGCGACATGGCAACGCAAATTGCGTCTGCGGCGGAAGAGCAAGCATCTGTAACAACAGAAATCACTCGTAACACAGAAGGCATCCGCGACGTATCGAACGAGCTTTCTGTAGAAGCTCACTCAGCAGCGGAGCAAGCAGCGCACCTATCTGAGCTGTCTCACGAGCTTGAGCAAGAGATCAAACGTTTTAAACTGTAATTCTCAGTTTGACGAAAAAGAAAAAGGAGCCGATAGGCTCCTTTTTAATGCATGTTTTTCGGTGAATGATTGTTGGTAAATAGCTACAACAAAAAATCTATCTACAACCAAAAATCACTG
This sequence comes from Vibrio sp. YQ_11, assembly GCF_043103065.1. Lineage (NCBI taxonomy): Bacteria > Pseudomonadati > Pseudomonadota > Gammaproteobacteria > Vibrionales > Vibrionaceae > Vibrio > Vibrio sp. YQ_11. The sequence continues at coordinate 77,092 of NZ_JBICJM010000044.1, forward strand.
ATTGGTTGGTCATCATTGTAGTGATGCGCCATCTGTGCCTGAAGCAACTCGGCAGTAGCAATCGCATCAGTTAACGCGTGATGCGGAGAGTAGTCTGGTAACCCATAGCGGCGTCGAGACTGCGCCAAACGCAGAGACTCTGGTCTCTTTCCTTTCAGGCGATTCCAAATGCCGCCAGCGCTTCTCTTTTGGATGTTCTCTTCGATTTGTAGCGTGTCTAACACGGGAAATTCAATCCCTTCCCCTATGCGCGCTTTCAGCGCTTGATCCAAGAATTCTCTCTCGATTCGACGATAATGCACAACGATGATTTTTCCGCTTAAGCAAGGCAGCAACTCACCCAAAATATCGCTCAGATCTGGCGCATCAATCAATTCGCTGTGAGTGATACCGTGGATGATAACGGAATCTTCATCCAACTTTTTCTGAGGCCTTACTTTCCAGTGTCGAGCATCGCGCAGAAAAATACGTCTCAGATTGAAAGGTACTAAACCGATAGTAATAATGTCGTGTTTTTCGGGATTGAGCCCCGTCGTTTCGAAATCCAACGCGACAAATTCAACCTCTGAAATGGGGGTATTGGGCGCTGGTAATTCGCTGCCGTAAAAGGCGACAAGATTCTCATCATTGACGAGCTCCAACTTTTGCTGAAACTTGGTTGGCCATTGAATCGCAGGCTTTTGAAATAGCTTTTTGATCATGCCAAACCTCACTTAAGGCTCTTATTTGCTTGATAGCGGAACTTAAGGAAGTTCTGCCCATTGCTGAGAATTTGGAAGGCATCTTTCAAATTACGGCGTTCAAAATCGGAAAGATTTTCTGGCTCAATGTTGTTATCTGGCTCAATTCCAAGCTCAACATCGGTCGCTTGATGTCGAATTCGTACCATAGAGATGAACTCTAACGCGTCTTTTAAATCCTGTGCTCGACCTTTTGGCAAGATGCCTGCGTCAATAATGTCGTCGAGACGTTCAAACGAGTTTTGTGCACGAGAGCCAACCGCCAAGGCATGCACACGAATCAGATCAACCAGCGGCGCGGTGCCACGACGTTTTAGGTTGATCGAGTTTTTGTGCTGGCCGTCTTTTTCCATCACAAAATCTTTGAAGAAGCCTAATGGCGGTGTGCGGTTTAGCGCATTTCGAGCCAAACATGCTAAGAAGCGATTATTTTTACGCGCTCGACGCACAATGAAGCTAGTGAGCTGTTCGGCCCATTTTAAGCGGCCATACACGCCATCTAAATCGAAAAATATTGATGCATTCAGTAACGCTTTCGGGTTGGGATCGTCAATCCAGTCAGCGAAACATTCTTCCCATTCGGAGCGAGTCATTCGCCACATCGGGTTTGTGGCCATGATGTCACCGGTACAATATTTGTAACCACAAGCGTCAAGGCCGTCACTGACAAACTTAGCGAGATCTTCAAAGTACTTGCCATGTTTCTCTTCTTGATAGGATTCGTCCAGAATAATGGCGTTGTCTTGGTCGGTAACCAGCAACTGTTCGTCGCGTCCCATTGAACCTAATGCGAGGAAACAATAAGGAATCGGAGGCGCACCAAGTTCTTCTTCGGCCAACTCCAACAAACGCTGTTTGAAACTTCGGCCAATTACCGACATCGCGCTGCCAACCATGTGTGAATTGGCGTCTTCGTTAACCAGACGTACGAAGCTGCTTTTGACTTCTTCTGCGACTGTTGCTAAATCTTCGATGCTTTGCTGCTGAAAAATGCTGCTTACGAGAAGCAGTGAGTTTTGCGATTCATAACGAACAATATCGGTAGTTTCGATGATGCCTATCGGCAGTTGATTTTTGACCACCGGCAGATGATGCACGTTGTAGCGTAACATCGTTAGCATGGCTTCGTAGATGTAAGCATTATGGTCGAGAGAAATCACTTCCGTCGTCATGACCGTTGAAACATCATCTTGAGGAGACAAGCCTTCTGCAAGCACTCGAGTACATAAATCTCGGTCAGTAATGATGCCTAAAACGGGCGATTGCGGATCATCTTCGTCACGGACAAAATCGGGGTCGACAATCAAGAGTGATGAAATGTTGTCCTGAGCCATTAACTGCGCTGCTTGTTGGATTGTTTGGCCGCGGTTTATGGTCGGGGCATCGCCAGTAAGTAGGGTCTTGACTTTAGAGGTGGTTAAGTCGTTTGCGTCTTTGTTTTCTGAAATGGTTTGGCGCAAGCGGGCGCTGTTTTCTACTTCAACAAAATCGGCGAAAGAGTCGAAGTTGTCGTAGATATCTTGAAACACCTCGACCGGAATGCAGTAGAGTAGGGTGTCTTCAATAGCCTTTACCGGGAAACGAACTTTGTTATTGGTAAGCAGCCCCATTTGACCGAATAAGTCGCCTTCATCGAGACGGTTATAAAGCTCACCTTTACGGCGATAAACTTCCACCACGCCACTTCTTACCACGAAAAGATCTTGAATATGGTCACCGAAGTGAATGATTGGGGTATCTTGTCGGTAGTAAGAGATTTCAACGCTTTCTGTCACTTTGGTCAGAGTTTCTTCTGGAAGTTCGTTGAAAGGGGGGTACTTGGCGAGAAAGTTATATATCTCGAGAAGTTCTGCATCCATTCGGGTGCCTTTTGTTTCGCAAATAATAAAGTAATCTTAACGCAGTTTTAAGACAGAATCTTATTGGATCACGCTTTTTCGTACTGAGTCATAAGATTCGGACATCTCCCGCGACAAGGTTTTGTTAATTCGGCTAATATGGAAATTGCCAATTGTAGTTAAGTTTTTAGGTGACTCTCATGAAAGGAAGTAAGATGGTGAGACAGTTATTGCTTGTACCTCTTGTGGTTTTGCCCGCAATCAGTATCGCTTCGGAAGCGGAACAAGCTGCAAAATTTGGGTATGAGCACATTTATTTGGATGTGGGGTCGGGTACGACCAATAAAGATTGGCTAGACAACTCGAATGCGACCACGCTGGGATTGGGTGGCAATTATCTCATCACCGATAATTGGTTGCTTAATGTTGATTACTCAGCGCAGTTTTTCCATCCTGACGATCTAACACTACGTGTGGATCGATTGTTGTTTGGTGGTGGTTATCGTTATGGAATTAACGACCAACTGGATGTTTATGGTACTTATGGGCTTGGTGCGCTGAAAGCGAAAGCAACGGATGAGAAAACGGATAGCACCATTTCCTCTGACACCGAGTTTCTTCAAGCTGTGACCATTGGTGCAAACTATCTTTTGAATGAACAATGGATGGTGTCAGCACAGATTCAGGCCAACCGAAGTGATGTGGTTGACGAGAACAAGTACAGAATCGGCTTCAATTACCAATGGCATGATGTGATTGGCACGGGCTTGTATTACCAATACCGTGATACAGATTACAGTGGTGAAAGTTCGGATTACATCAACGAAGTCGGCTTAAGTTTGAAGTTCGTATTTTAATCCCATTTAGTAACTTCAACCGTAATCAACAGATTTAAGAACAACAAAAAAGGTCAGCATACGCTGACCTTTCGTTTATTTTGTCTGTTTTCGACAGATTATAGAACCGCCGCGATACCTTTACATAGCGGGCCCATGTTTGATTTTGTCATACCAGCTACGCTGATACGGCCAGAACCAACGATGTAAATTGCGAACTCATCTTTCAGACGGTTAACTTGCTCTTTAGATAGACCAGAGAACGAGAACATGCCGTTTTGACGTTCGATAAAGCTGAAATCTGCATCCACACCTTCTTCTTTCAAAGTTGCTACGAATAGCTCGCGCATCTCTTGAATACGGTCACGCATTTCTTGTACTTCCGCTTCCCATTCGGCACGCAGTTCTTCGTTGTTTAGAATATGAGTAACAACAGCACTACCGTGAGCTGGTGGGTTAGAGTAGATAGAGCGGATGATCGCTTTTACTTGAGAGAATGCTGTTGTTGCCACTTCTTCGGATTCAGCAACAAGCGTGAATGCGCCTACACGTTCATTGTATAGGCCGAAGTTTTTCGAGAACGAGCTCGCAACGAGAATTTCTTTGTTGTATTTCGCGAAAGTACGTAGGCCAGCTGCGTCTTCTTCTACACCCTTAGCAAAGCCTTGGTATGCAAAGTCGAACAGAGGAAGCAGTTTCTTCTCAGCAACCAGCTTCGCTAGTGTTTCCCATTCTTCAGCAGTTGGATCGATGCCGGTTGGGTTGTGGCAGCAGCCGTGTAGAAGAACGATGTCACCTTCAGATGCAGCTTGAAGATCGTTTAGCATTGCATCGAAGTCTTTGTCTTTAGTTTCTGCGTTGTAGTAAGTGTATTGAGCCGTTTCTAGACCTGCAGCGGTAAACACGCCGTTGTGGTTTGCCCAAGTTGGGTTGCTGATCCAGATTTTTACGTTACCAAGTTGGCGTTTAATAAATTCACCCGCCACGCGTAATGCACCTGTACCACCAGGCGCTTGAGCTGTTTTCGCGCGTTTTTCCGCTACGATTTCAGCGTCTGCACCGAAAAGTAGTTTTTGTACCGCCAGACCGTACTCTGCAGTCCCTTCGATGGTTAGGTATGATTTGGTTTTTTCCGTTTCAATCAGTGCTGCTTCGGCTTTCTTTACGGTAGCAAGAACAGGTGTTTCGCCTTGTTCGTTTTTGTAAATACCAACGCCAAGGTTAATCTTTTCAGCGCGAGGATCTTTTTTAAATTCTTCAGTAAGGCCAAGGATAGGGTCGGCCGGAGCGGCAACTACTTTTTCAAACATAATCTTCATCCATGTTAATCGAAGGGGTCTGCTCGTATTTATACCTTTCAGCAATATTCGTTACAACACTTACTGATAAGAAAACGTAAAAAAATTTCGATTTGAAACAGGATGCTAACATAACCGATGCTTTTGCTATGAAAACCTTGGTTAAATCCGGATGTAAAGGGGAGTTTTGTAGCAATTCGGTGCTAATTTATTCAATCGAACAATTCATGAATCTGATGGCTACTGAGGAGCGATTTTAGGCGGTTTAAAACGTGAATCCTGCGAGGTAAGCAGAGCCTGTTGTGAAGGAAAAAGTAGGGAAGGGTAAGAAACGCCCCAACGGTGAGGGGCGTTTGCATGTTCAATTTACATCGAACGTTGAGGTCTATTTCTTTAGCTCAATTTCTGACTCTACCGCATTGGTTTCGATGTCAGGATTTGAAGACAACTTATCTGTCGCCCAATCGTTCATGTGTTTTAGGATTGCTGTAAGCGCATGCTTTTGCGTTGGGGTGTCACCAGCTTGAACATCTAGTTTTTCTTTTGGGTGTGACCCTGTCGCATCTTCGGCAACGTGTAGCCAATCTGGATGCCAGTAGTAAGGCTGTCCTGATGGCACACTCCACGTATGTACGCCATTGGTCTCGCCTTTATATTTGATGTCATTCTCGTTGTATTTCGTCATTATAATCGTCTCTCATAGTCTATGAGTTGAGGTGTGCATCACCATTAGCCTCTAAATGTAACAGATGGCATGAAAATTAATGTGATAGCAATCTATTTATCCTGTCGATAGATTGCTCACGATGATGCACAGTTCTCATTCAGACATGTTTTGTTCCAAAAGGCTCTCAACCTTGCATAACAGAAGGTTCGCTTCTGGCTATTCACCATTAATGTGCTTAACAATCGCCTCTTTTGCGTGCTCTTCTGTTGGTGTTTCGCCTTCTGGAACGACTAGATCCGCTGTTTTGTGCACACCTAGCGCGTCTTCTGCAATATGTAACCAGTCAGGGTGCCAGTAGTAAGGCGTTGTGCTGGCTGGGTGATCCCAACTGTGTACGCCTTTATGAGCACCTCGGTATGAGAGGTCATCCATAGTAAATACTTTCATCATTTTCTCCCGAAATAAAAGTCATACCTTTGAAAGTATGGAACATAAATTCTCACTTCGTATCGCGAATTGATATCACTAAGATTGATTAATTACGTTTCGAGATTGATAGTCGCGTTATCAGAATACGGGCGCGAAGTATGCTAAGGTTCGCTCGGTCGTGATAAATGAGGGAAACATGAACCGATACCGCCAACTGGCTGAACTGTTCAAAACGCAGATTCAGCAAAACACATGGAGAGCAGGAGAAAAGCTGCCGTCAGTGCGTGTTACCAGCCGAAATCATTCCGTCAGTGCCGGAACGGTGTTGCAAGCTTATCAGCTGCTCGAAGCACAAGGCTGGGTCGCGGCAAAACCTCAGTCTGGCTACTTTGTTACCGCAGAGCTGGACCGTTTGGAACCGAGTCCTCCTGCGACCTCTGTTTATCGCTCTAACATCAATGATGAGCTTTACGACTATCTCAAAAATCAGGCGTCACCGGATGCGATGAAGTTCGGCTCTGCCTTTCCCGATCCTGCGTTGTTTCCATTGGATGCGTTGAATCGTAATCTAGCCAGCTCTGGTAGGAAGATGGGGCCAGAGACGTTATTGGATAACTTACCGCCAGGCTCTGAATCATTGCGTCGTTTGATTGCTCAACGTTACATTCAACAAGGTATGGTGTTAACCCATGATGACATTGTCATTACTTCAGGGGCGTTAGAAGCGTTGAATTTGAGCCTTCAGGCCGTGACACAACCGGGAGATACTATCGTGGTTGAATCGCCAACATTTTACGGAGCGCTTCAAGCGATAGAACGTTTGGGCTTAAAGGCGATAGAAATCTCAGTAGACCCGCGCACCGGGCACTCATTGCAACAAATTGAAGCGGCTTTTACTGATAATGATGTTCGCGCGTGTTGGTTGATGACGAACTTTCACAACCCAACCGGAATGTCATTAAACGATGAGCAGAAGCAGCGCATCGTCGAGCTTGCTGATAAACACGATGTGTATTTGATTGAAGACGATGTGTATTCAGAGCTCTATTTTTCTAACAAGAAACCAAGTTCGCTGAGAACTTTTGATACCCAAGATCGCGTGTTGCATTGCGGATCATTTTCAAAAAGTCTTTGCCCGGGTTATCGGCTGGGGTGGGTGGTCAACAAGCGCTTTAATGAACATCTGCAAAAACTGCAACTTATCTCGACTTTGTCAGGTAGTGCGCCTATCCAACAAGGTATTGCGCATTATTTGCAAAATGACAGCTATGATAATCACCTTAGAAAACTTCGAAAGAATCTTGAGCAGCGACAATCCGCGTTCATTGAACTGCTCGATAAGTACTTTCCTAAATCGATTCATTACACAAAGCCAGAAGGCGGCTATTTTTTATGGGTTGAACTGCCGGAATCAAAATGCGGAAAAGCGATTTATCTGAAGTTATTGGAAGACAACATCACCGTTGCATTCGGTAAGTTGTTTTCTGTCGGCACAGATTATGAGAACTACCTAAGGCTTAATACATCGTTACCCTGCAACGATGAACTAGAAGAAGCCGTGAAGACGATCGGAGAATTACTTCACTAGCCAACTGTTTACCTATTTTTTGCTCAAACTGTATCAGTGAACGAATCCGAAGTTGTGTTTCAATTACTAGCAGACAACCATTTTAGGTTAGGAGCAATAATGAAAAAGCAGTTGGTAAAGCATGAACTTAGGCTAATGGGTGTTGCTATCTTTAGCGCATTTTTGTTGGTGTTTGCGCACCTGATATTGGCGAAGTCTTTTTCTCATATGGTTTGGACGGAATACACCGCCGCTGTGATTCCATTCGTCATGTTTGGTTTGTGTGTTGTTGGAGTGAAATACGCCGCGCGAGCAGATAAGGATGAAGACGAAAGCAACAGCTAAATTGTACACGCAGATTGCGAGAAAATTATTCGTACAAAATAAAAGACCTCCACTTGGGAGGTCTTTCTAATTCTGAGTCACTAAAAAGTGATTAGAAGTTCGCAGAGCGAGGTGTACGTGGGAATGGGATCACATCACGAACGTTGCCCATGCCTGTTACGTAAGAGACTAGACGCTCAAAGCCTAGACCAAAGCCTGCGTGTGGCACTGTGCCGTAACGACGTAGGTCACGGTACCAGCTCATGTGTTCAGGGTCGATGCCCATTTCACGCATACGTGCATCTAGAACGTCTAGACGCTCTTCACGCTGAGAACCACCGATGATTTCACCGATGCCAGGTGCTAGAACGTCCATCGCAGCTACAGTCTTGCCATCGTCGTTCATACGCATGTAGAACGCTTTGATGTCTTTCGGGTAGTTCTTCACGATTACTGGCGCTTTAAAGTGCTCTTCAGCTAGGAAACGCTCGTGCTCAGAAGACATATCGATACCCCATTCAACTGGGAATTCGAACTCGCGACCAGAGTCCAGAAGGATTTGGATCGCGTCAGTGTAGTCAACTTGTGCAAAGTCAGAAGAAACGAATTGCTCTAGACGAGTGATCGCTTGCTTGTCGATACGCTGAGCGAAGAACTCAAGGTCATCGCGACGCTCTTCAAGTACTGCTTTGAACACGTACTTAAGCATGTCTTCAGCCAGTTTCGCTACATCGTCTAGTTCTGCGAACGCAACTTCAGGCTCAACCATCCAGAATTCTGCTAGGTGGCGGCTTGTGTTTGAGTTTTCAGCACGGAAAGTAGGACCGAAAGTGTAAACCTTGCTTAGTGCACAAGCGTAAGCTTCCGCGTTTAGCTGACCAGATACGGTTAGGAACGTTTCTTTACAGAAGAAGTCTTCGTTGTAGTCCACTTTGCCTGCGTCTGTGCGAGGTAGGTTTTCCATGTCTAGCGTAGAAACGCGGAACATTTCACCAGCACCTTCTGCATCAGAAGCCGTGATTAGTGGCGCAGAGACCCAAAAGTAGCCTTGCTCGTGGTAGAAACGGTGAATTGCTTGAGATAGGCAGTTACGTACACGTGCTACCGCACCGATTACGTTAGTGCGCGGACGTAGGTGCGCAACTTCACGTAGGTACTCGATAGAGTGACGAGTTTTTGCCATTGGGTAAGTTTCGGCATCTTCAACCCAACCTACAACTTTAACGTCAGTTGCAGCCAGTTCGAAGTCCTGACCTTGCGCAGGAGACTCAACAATCTTACCAGTTACTTCAACAGAGCAGCCAGTCGTTAGCTTAAGCACTTCATTGTCGTAATTATTAAGATTATTAGGGACCACGGCCTGAATCGGGTCGAAACAAGAGCCGTCATATATGGCAAGGAAAGAGATTCCAGCTTTGGAATCACGACGTGAACGGATCCAGCCGCGAACAGTTACTTCACTGTCTACTGCTAGCTTACCGCTTAGTACGTCTGATACAGGCGCGTAAGTCATGTTTTAAATATTCTCCATTGGGGTAAAAATTCAACTCAACGCTTATCAAAGTGCTTGTCTCAAAACATTTTTGTTTAAAAAACAAGCGAAGCATTGAGTTGGATAGAATTTTACAGATTCAATGGGACATATTACCCGTCAATTCGTCAGCTTCAACCTTTATATTCAATTTGGACGCGAGAAATTTCCTATTTATTCGCCCTTTGTTGCTCAGAAAGGGTGAATTGGTTAAGTAATTGCTCTAAACGCTCAGAAAGTTCTTCTAAATCGACACTGATATCCCGTGTATGAGAGGCAGATTGAGATGTGTCGTTCGCGTGCAAAGTAATCACGTCGATTTTCGATTGAATGTGCTTGCTGACATCCGAGGTGGTTTGAGTTTGCAGTTGGATGTTTTCTGCGTGTTTCAGCACTTGATGCATCTCATCTACGACATTGTGCATGGTTTCAGACAGCGCTTCGACATCCAGTGAACGTTGATGAGCAAATTGACAAACATGATCGACCGACGACAGGGACTCTTCGCTGCCTTGCTGAAATTGGGAAATGATGCTTTCAATGTTGCTGGTGGCTTCGGCGGTACGTGAGGCCAGATTTCTCACTTCATCGGCAACGACTGCAAAGCCACGACCTTGCTCTCCGGCGCGTGCCGCTTCGATTGCTGCGTTTAGAGCGAGTAGGTTAGTTTGTTCGGCGATGCCTTTAATCACACCGAGTATTGAGGAAACTTCTTCGGTTCGCTGATTTAGAGACGTAATCTTCTCACGCACTTGTTCAATGTTGCTGACTAAGCTCTTGATGTCTTCGCTGACATTGTGCGCTTGGCTGGCGCTGTTTGTGGCTACGTCAACGGTGTGGTTTACCAACGTCGTTGCGTTGATTGTTGCCTCTTCAACCACGACTTGCTGCTGCAACATATCAATAATGTTGTTTTGCACTTCATTGGTTTCTAATTGCTGATTGTTTGCTGCTTCATCAGTGGATTGAGCAACGTCGGTGAGACGACCCGCAGACCCTGCTAACGAGTGTGAGGTGTCTTGCACGCGCTCAAGACTTTCCGAAACGGTATCCATAAAGGAATTAATAGACTGGGAAAGTTGGCCAACTTCGTCATTTTGTTTATGGACAAGTCTCTGGGAGAGATCTTTGCTGGCACTAACGTTCGACATAAAGTGCGAGGTTTTTTGAATTGGTCGCACGATGATCTTACGAATCAATCCCATGGTGATGAGAAAACCAACCAACGCAATGGCAGACATGATGCCCATCGCGTACATCGCTTGTTTATTGATCATCGAACTCACGTGGTTCATGTTGTATTCTAAGCGAATAGCACCCAATACTTCACCCTCTGGTGCGACATGGCAAGAAACACAATTGGTGCCGCGATAGTTTTGGCTCGATTTCATTGGCAGCGCCACAACAATGCCTTTGCCCCAGTCCGCAGTAATTGGTTCTATCACTAGCTCGCCCGCTAGTGCACGCTGATCAATCTCATCAATAGGTTGCTGATTGGCTTGCCCTGCACCGTACAGTTTTGTAACGGCATCGGCACGTAGCACTCGAACTTGCTCAATACCTTCTTGAGCGAGTGCTTTTTGTCGCAGCGTTTCCTTTTGAGACATGGTACCAGTGAGCATCATCATGTTCAGACTATCGAAGTAGTTGCTGGCTTTGTCGTGCAGTTGTTCACTAAGAACATCATTTATCAGCGTTTTTTGTTGATAGTGTTGGTACGCCGTCGACGCAGCGAGAACACAGCTAAAAACGACAATTAACGCAAGCAGGAGCTTAAAGGTAATAGTTGAGCGCATATTCTTATAAGTGTAATTGGAACGAACTGCACAATATTAGTCTTCTCGCATAGGTTGCGCGATGAGCGAAATGAATGATTGTGACCCTACACATGTTGGGGATATGTAATTGTGATGTGAGTGCTGTGTAATCAAATGTTTGGCGCATGACAAAAATGCGACGCTTTGGTGTACGTGATGGCAAAGAGGTCAGGAATAAGCGGCAGTTTTTGCTACGCTTGTATGGGGTAACGCTTGTCTCCTGGCAGCGAATTCCTTAGTATTGCCTGTCTTTTTTAAAGCCTGAGAATCAAGATGAAAACAGAATTGTACAAAGAGTTTATGTTCGAAGCGGCACACCATTTGCCACACGTACCAGAAGGTCACAAGTGTGGTCGTTTGCACGGACACTCTTTCCTTGTTCGTCTTTATGTAGAAGGTGAAGTTGATCCACATACAGGTTGGGTTGTGGATTTTGCAGAGATAAAAGCTGCATTTAAACCAATTTACAATCGCTTAGACCACTACTACCTAAACGACATCGAAGGTCTGGAAAACCCGACCAGCGAAGTGTTAGCAAAATGGATTTGGCAACAACTAAAACCAAACCTACCGTTACTAAGCAAAGTAGAGATCAAAGAAACTTGTACAGCAGGTTGTATCTACAAGGGTGAATAACCTTCGTAGTAATCCCATGTTCAATAACAAAGGCAAGCGTATCGCTTGCCTTTGTTTTATCTAGCGTTTGGTTATTGAGCGTTTAACCAAGCGGGTGACGCATCAACCATTCTTTTTCTTGCTCGCCATAAATGGCTTTTTCTGTGTTCGTAAAGCCACAAGCCGAGAAAAAGTCGAGTGCACCTTGATGGCTATTTGGTACCGTCACGCAAAGCGAGGTGCTCTCTGGGTCGATGGTGTATGCGTACACAAACAGTTTTTTCAGCGCCTCAGCACCAATACCTTGGCGTTGAAAGCGGCGATCAATCATCAAATAATTAAGGCCCAACTCATGCCGCATTGCAAAAGGAGCATGCTGAGCAAACCCTTTATCGATGATCAGATAGCCGACGGTTAGGTAGTCCGAATAAATAGTAAAAAATACTTCTGACTTGTTTCGCTTTTGGTAAGCCTGTTCAAACGGCTTGGCAAATCCTATTTGCTCTTCCTGCACGTCCAATTGCATCAAACTCGAAAAATCTTTCAGTTTGGTTGGTTTAATAGCAATCATGGTTTCAATCACGAGTGGGTGGTGGATGGTCTCACCACCTAACAAAAATGTACGAACGTCTTTAACTTTCATCCAGTTATAGACGCTAGTGATACCCAAATCACTTCGCACACTTAGCGCGAATACATTATGAAGTCATTTGGGTATCAGCTAGTTTAAGTAACTCGCGGCATTAAGAAAAGCTAGAAATGCAGAGGATAGAAGTAACCTTGATGAATGTAGGCACCTAACGTTGTGAGTAAGTGAGCACTATCTGCGGTTTCGACGCCTTCGACGATGACTGTGCAGCGGTAAGTGTTTCCCATCGCAATCAACTGACGCAGCGTTTCCACTTTCTTATCGTCCGACTTCAAACCAATCACAAACTCCCGATCTATTTTCAAATAATCTGGATTGATTTTGCTGATAAGTGACACGTTGTTGTTGCCAGTACCAAAGTCATCAATGCTGATTTTGCAGTTCAGTAATTTTAGTTTCGCGACGTTGTCGTAGATCTCGGAGGTGTAGTACATGGACGCGTTCTCCGTGATTTCGATGGTCAGTAAACGGCAGTCTCTGCTCGCGAGTTCTTGATAAAGAGTCGAGAAGTTTCTGCCTCGCAGAAGAGAAGGGCACACATTGATGCTGATGGGTACCAACAAAGTCGGCTGTTTGGCGTAAATTGCTCGGATCACCAAGATCGTGTGGATCAAAAGCAGTCCATTGCTGATGAGTGTTTCGATGAACCTTTGGGTGTTCTTCACTTTGAATCGAGAAAGGGCTTCGTAGTGAATATTTTGCTGCGTTGAGGTGTTGTAGATCGGTTCGAGCTTGATATGAAATTCTCGAATAGCAAACAGATACATGATGAACGCTTGTAGCGACCGATGCCTTAGTATCACTAAAAAGAACAGGCTCAACAAAATGATGCTCTTAAAAGGTCCAGAGATGTAATACACCTCTTTATAGCCTGTATCTTTAATTTGATAGTGAAAGTATCGCCCGTTGGTATTGCCAATTTCGAACGATGTACCTGTGTTGGTGTAAAGCTTCATCCCGGAAAGGAAAAAGCGCGAGATGTGGCTCTCCACGTTATTCTGTAAGTTGATGTTTTTCACACGAACTAAAATGGTGGCGTTGTTGATGTCGAAGGATTGAGTCGTGTAATTGCTGTTATCGCTCCACTCGTTGAACGCTTTTTGGCTGACGGGAACCACCGCCTCTGGCGTGACCAAGCAGCGAATATTAAAGCGATCCAACATCATGCTGGATTCAACGAGCTTTACGTTATCAAACAACCCTTTTAGTTGGTCTTCATCAGCATAGCAACTCATCTGAGACAGGCTGTCGGCAATGTCCAATGCGCTATCTAAATAGTTGTGTTTCACAATACTGTTGATGGCGTAATAGCAGACCGAGAAAAAGATAGCTGTAGTAACCAGCAACACCCAAGCGATGTCGGTGTATATCCTTTTATTCCGCAAGCAAATACGAAGGGCTTTTCTGACGCTGTTTTTCGTGTGTTGGTTGATTCTCTTTTGTTGATAGATGCCGCTTTGGTGAGTATGTAGCATGGTAAAAGGGATGAAATATCCCGTCCTGTGAATGTTTTCTATGATGTTTCTCGTGGGAGAAACGTGATCCTCCGTGAGCTTGCGAAACTTCTTTCTCAATGCTGCCACCGCGTTTTTAAATCCATTTTCTGGCAAAGCCATCTTGTAGTGTTGAGTGATTTTTCTCTCAATAACGCGCTGACTGATCGGCGCATTTAAACTGCCGTAAGTAGCAATAGTTGAAAGAATGGCATACTCATTTGAACTAACAGGGATGGCGTGGTGGAGTGTGTTGTTGATCTCTAAAGAAATGTCGTTTTCGGACAAGCAAACGCAGATTTGGTTTCCAAGTTCAAACCTAATCATGTGTTGATAAGCTCCAATTTAAATTTTGGCTACGTTATCAATAATGAGAAGTGAAGGGTGTGATTTTGTACGGGGATATCCTAAACATTTGGATATAGTAACAGTTTTAGTTTTTTTTATGAGCTACAGCGAGAGTAGGCTCTGACTGGTTTTTAGCCGGAACAAACAAAAATATCGGCAGGAATAAGGCAATGACGGGTGATGCTTCAAATGCGTCTGCATGCGCATACCTCATCGTGTTTTGGATAAAAAAAAGCCCGAGTATTCACTCGGGCTTATCGATATCTTTTTTATAACGAGACGATTAGCAAATCACTTTGATCGCTAGACCGCCTTGAGAAGTTTCGCGGTATTTCGCGTTCATGTCTTTACCTGTCTCTAGCATTGTTTCGATAACTTTATCTAGAGATACAGTAGGAGCAGAAGAACGACGTAGTGCCATACGAGTTGAGTTGATCGCTTTTACAGCCGCGATACCGTTACGCTCGATACATGGAACTTGAACCTGACCTGCAACAGGGTCACAAGTTAGACCTAGGTTGTGCTCCATCGCGATTTCTGCAGCCATACATACTTGCTCTGGGCTACCACCCATAAGCTCCGCAAGGCCAGCCGCCGCCATAGAACATGCCACGCCAACTTCACCCTGACAGCCAACCTCTGCACCAGAGATTGACGCGTTGCGCTTGTAAAGACCACCGATTGCGCCAGAAGCGGCAAAGTAACGGATGTAATCTTTTTCAGTCACAGTTTGGATGAACTTATCGTAGTAAGCCAATACTGCTGGGATGATGCCACAAGCGCCGTTAGTCGGTGCGGTAACAACACGGCCACCGGCTGCATTCTCTTCGTTTACTGCGAAAGCGAACATGTTTACCCAGTCAACAACAGACATTGGGTCGTTCGTTGTTTTCTCAGAAGTAAGCAGTTGCTGACGAAGTGCTGCAGCACGACGAGGTACACGTAGTGGACCAGGCAGAATGCCTTCTTCGTTCATACCGCGATCCATACATTCGCGCATCGTGCGCCAGATGTTCGCGAAGTAAGTACGAGTTTCTTCGTCTGAGTGAAGTGCTTGTTCGTTCTTCATCACTAGCGCGCTGATAGAAAGACCACTTTCTTTACACTGGTTAACAAGCTCTTCAGCTGTTGTGAACTCGTAAGGAACCTTGATTGGGTTCTCAGCTTCTTTACCGAAGTTCTCTTCATCAACGATGAAGCCACCACCGATAGAGTAGTAAGTTTTTGAGTACACTTTTTCGTCATCAATCCAAGCGTGGATTTGCATGCCGTTTTCGTGTAGCTCAAGGTTCGTTTTGTGGAAGTTCATTCCACCCTCACGTGGGAACGATACTGTATGACAGTGCATGCCAACAGGAAGGCGCTCAGTTTCTTCTACGCGAGCGATGAAGCCCGGAATAGAATCGATATCAACTTTCTCAGGGGAGTTGCCCGCAAGACCCATGATGATAGCAATATCTGTGTGGTGACCTTTCCCTGTCAGTGATAGTGATCCATAAACGTCAACGGTGATTTTAGTGATGTCGCGCAGTTTTCCCATTGCACGAAGATCATCAATAAACTCTTTACCCGCTTTCATTGGGCCTACAGTGTGTGAGCTTGAAGGACCAACACCGATTTTATAGATATCAAAAACACTAATCATATCGATTACCTCAGAAGAAAGCCTCCCAAGGGGAGTTGGGAGGCTTAATTTTATCGTTATATTTTTGGATTAATCATTCTGTTAAAAACAGGGATGATTAAAGAGCGCCGTAGATTACAGAAGTAATTGCTGCAAGACCACAGATTGCTGTGAAAATTTGCACAGGTGCTGAAGTTTTGTACTTCGCCATTGCTGGAACTTTTTGCATCGCGAATACAGGCATCAAGAATAGGATTGCCGCAATCATTGGCGCGCCCATTGTTTCGATCATGCCTAGGATGCTTGGGTTAACGATAGCCACAATCCAAGTAGTGATAACGATGAACAGTAGAGAACCTTTTTCGATCTTGCTTACTGGAGATTGTGAGCGAGATTTGATTAGACCTACTAGACCTTCGTGTGCACCTAGGAAGTGACCGAAGTAGCTAGAAGTGATCGCCGCGAATGCAACCAATGGACCCATGTAAGAGATCAGTGGAGATTCGTGGATGTTCGCTAGGTAAGAAAGTACAGAGATGTTTTGTTCTTTCGCAGATGCTAGTTGCTCTGGAGATAGAGAAAGTACTACAGAGAATACGAAGAACATAACAAAGCCCATTAGCATCATCGCTGCACCGCCAGTGATCATGTCTGTTTTCTTGTAAGCTTCGTCGCCGTATTGCATGCGTTGCTCTTTAGAGAACTGAGAAATGATTGGGCTGTGGTTGAATGAGAATACGATGATAGGAATTGCTAACCAAACGATAGTTGGCATTGCAGCCCAGTCTGGAGCCACTTCAATCATAGACGTGTTCCACTCAGGGATTAGGTAGAAAGACAACGCCAATAGGATGAACACTAGAGGGTAAACCATTGCTGAAGTTGCTTTCAGCATCAGTTCTTTACCGAATACTACGCCTGCTGTCATTGCTGCGATAAGCGCACCAGAAAGTAGCCAGCGAGGAATCGATTCCATGCCCATTTGGTTAACTAGGAAAGAGTCAACCGTGTTTGTGATACCAACACCGTAGATAAGTACGATTGGGTAAATAGCGAAGAAGTATGCGAACGTAATAAGGTTTGCGCCAGTTTTACCGAAGTGTTCTTCTACTGTGTCAGTGATGTCTGCTTCTGGGTTCTTAGCTGAAAGAACGAAGCGAGCTAGAGATTTGTGTGCGAACCAAGTCATTGGTGCCGCGATTAGAGCTAGGATTACTAATGGCCAAAAACCACCCGCACCAGCTTTAATAGGAAGGAAAAGTACACCTGCACCTACTGCCGTGCCGAACAGAGACAGACACCAGGTGAAGTCTTTGTAAGTAAACTTACTAGACGATTGTACGGTAGAAACCGCAGAAGCAGAAGTAGTTGTATTCATTTTTGAGTTACTCATTTTGGGAACAGGAAATAAGTCGCGGGCAATTTTGCAAGATTTTACACTAGGAAAATTAGATCTAAATCATGTATTGCTCGTGCTTATTGAATGATATGTCAAAAACCTGCTTTTTATCACGAAAATGATGTGCTACTCGTGATTATTGCTAATGAGTAAAATTAGAAAAACTTATCAATAGGGCGATTTGTATAAATTTATTTCACCGCAAGCGTTTGCGGTGAAAATGGCAAATTAATCTAATGTGAATGAATGTTTATGAAGTAACGTTTTATTAATATTGATGCACATAATGATCGCATTGGTCGTATGATCATTATCGAATGAAAGAGGAGAGATTTAGCCGGAAATGATGTGCTTTTGCATCGACTCAATGATCTGCGCCGTCATGCCCCAGATGAAATGTTGACGATATGGGATAGCAAATACACGATGACTGCTTCTTTTTAACTCAAACTTACTGCTGTAGAGCTTATTTGGGTTCAAAATATGGTTGGCTGGTACCTCAAAAACCGACTCGACCTCATTTGGGTCAATATGCGTTTTGTAATCTGGAGAAATAAAGGCCAAAAATGGTGTCACATTAAATTGACTAATCGTTGGCAGTTTTGGCAACTGACCGAACACATGAATGTGTTTATCTTCTATACCGACCTCTTCATTAGTCTCACGAAGCGCCGTATTCACCAGATGGATATCTTCGGGTTCAAACTTACCGCCAGGAAAGCTGATTTGTCCTGGATGATGCCGAAGATGTTCGGCTCGCTTGGTCAAAATCACTTGTAGGCCTTCAGGTCTATCCACAAAACCAATCAGAACCGCGGCGTCTCGAAGCGGTTTACCTTTCATAAAATTCAGGCGGGCAAGAGACTCCTTGTGATACCCCGTCGGAAGATGAAATTGAAAGTTCTGCAGCAATTTTGTTTTGTCGATAACCAAACCGAACCCCTAATTTTCGTGCCTACTCATTATTATACACCCAAGATAATAACCCTAAACTCCGGAAGCGAGCGTGCTTGAGTGAGAAAATGAGTGGTGAGTGCACTCCGCCTCATTGTTAATAAAACAGTAAGCTCAAATGTTAAAGGAAAATCGCTTCACATCTAGGCAACCTTTTGCTTTGTGCTTTGTGCTTTGTGTCTCATTCTGCTGAAGCATATTGATTTGAAACTTATAGGGTTATACACCATTCTTATTTTTAAGGCGTTGCAATGAGGTTGGTGTTTGCCAATGAAAGGGATAATCTTTACCGAGTTCATGGAGTTAGTGGAAAGCAAATTTGGACTTGAAGTGCTTGACCAAGTGCTCGAACTTTCCGATGACGAAGGGGTATATACCTCTGTCGGCAGTTATGATCACCGAGACTTAGTCAAACTGATCGTCAATCTCAGCAAAGTTTCTGATATTCCCTCAGAGCAGTTACAAGAAGTGTTTGGTGAAAGCGTATTTTTGAACCTGCTACGCTCCATTCCCAGTCATGCAAGCTTGCAGCAGTGCGACAATACCTTTCAATTTGTTCGACATGTAGAAAGCTTTATTCATGTAGAAGTTAAAAAACTTTACCCAGATGCCAATCCGCCTAAGTTCGATTTTATCAGCGAAACACAGTCAGAACTGGTGTTCGACTACCACAGTGCAAGGTGTATGGCGCATGTTTGTTTGGGGTTGCTCAAAGGCTGTGCTGCGCACTTTGGACAGGTCATTCGTATTACGCACCAAAACCAAACCGAAGACGGAAGCCAAGTTCGATTTTGGCTGGAGGCACAATAAGAAGAGTATGACGGGTAACTCCTCATTAGAAAGGAAACTCAAACGAGAAATCGCCTCAAGAAAGGCGGCTGAACTGCTTTTAGAGCAAAAAAGTTATGAGCTCTACGAATCGACGCAAAAATTGAGTGTCGCGTTAAAGAAGCTAGAACTTCGCTCGGAAAGCGATCTGCGCAAGTTTGAGTTTGAAGAAAAAATTGATGCCACGCTTATTCGGTTTGGACGGACATTCCTTTCCAGCACTTTCGACGAGACAATGATTGCCAGTTTTCTTGAGCAACTGACGTCCAATTCCGTTATTACCGCTTCATATTTATACCTTGATCCTGTCCAACTCACTTCTTTGCGTCGTCATCATTTCGGGCATTTGGAGCTAAAAAGTGACAAACCTATCGCTCGAACACCCAATTGGCAGAATGAGGCGCTACATTTACCCATCATCATTGATGAGCGAGTCGTTGGCGAATTGATATTTTCTGTGTCGCTGGAACAAATTGAGCAAGCTTTTATCTCCAAACAAATGGAACTGGTTTCTGATTTGGTTCACGGCGTGATCAGCCGTCACCTCAGCCTTGAACGTGAAGTCGAGTTAAGAAAGCGAGCGGAAGAGTCAGAAAAAGCGACGAAAGAGTTTGTCGCGATGATTAACCACGAGTTAAGAACGCCACTTAATGGCGTACTCGGCAGCGCAGAGCTGTTAAGCAAAACTCAGTTGGGAGAAGATCAACGGCAATATCTCGGTAATTTGATTCAGTCGGGCGATTTACTTCGCGTCATCATCAACGACTTGCTCGATTTCAGCAAGATGAATGCTGGCATGATGGAAATTATCGACAAGGTTTTTGCGTGGGATGATCTCGAAAAAGCCATTACGGGCGTATTTGCGGCGAAAGCGGCAGAGAAGCGCATTCATTTTTCTATCGACAAGAAGTTAGGCATTCCGGAGTTTCTGATTGGCGATTTAGAACGAATCACCCAAATCTTAGTTAATTTGATTGGGAACGCGATCAAATTTACCCATTTGGGCGGCGTGGTCTTGCGAGTCGAGTGGGTAAACGGCACTGCGTTTTTTGAGGTGGAAGATACCGGGATTGGGATACCGTTAGCGGCGCAAAGTTCGTTGTTTGACCCTTTTGTACAAGTTGACCGCTCGGCAAAACGCAGTTTTGAAGGCTCAGGTTTGGGCTTAGCGATTTGTAAGAACCTCGTGGATTTAATGCAAGGTGAGATCAGTTTCGAAAGTGAAGAGCGCAAAGGTACAACCTTTAAAGTTTCCATCCCTTTAAAAGAGGGGCAAGCTCAAGGCGCAGCGTCGGGGGAGTTGGCTGTTGTCGAACGAAGCGACTTAGCTGGACGCTCGATATTGGTGGTGGATGATATACGAATGAACCAAGTCATTGTGACGCAGATGCTGAAAAAGTTCGACATTACTCCTGATTTAAAAGCCAATGGTTTGGAAGCGCTAGAAGCGGTTAAAAACAAAGATTACGAATTGATATTTATGGATTGTCGAATGCCGGAAATGGATGGTTACGAAGCAACGGCTCACTTGCGACAAAAAGGCTTCGACCGTCCAATCATCGCCTTAACAGCAGGCACAACGATTGAAGAACGTCAAAAGTGCATTGATTCAGGCATGGACGATATCCTCACTAAGCCGTACACAGCAACCGATATTGAACAGATTATGTGTAAGTGGCTCGAGCAGTAGACGCTGTCTCTTAAAAAACGGATGCTTGTTGGCTAACGGCTAACGGCTAACCGCTAAAGGGCATACAAACAACGCTCACAAAAACGCCTCCGTACTGGAGGCGTTTTGACTTGTTTTCGTCCGAAACCTACGATTGCAGTGCTGGCAAAATCTTTGAAAGCTTATCCAACGTTTCTTGATATTCAGAGGTACAATCGCTATCTGCAACGACGCCGCCGCCAGCCCAAGCGTACAGTTTGTGATTTTCCGCGACGAGAGTACGGATGGTGATGCTGGTATCCATACGACCATGGCGAGAAATGTAGCCAATACTGCCGCAATACGCGCTGCGTCGATGTGGCTCTAACTCTTCAATGATCTGCATTGCGCGAACTTTAGGTGCGCCGGTAATTGAACCGCCCGGGAAGCACGCTCGTAGCAAATCTGCAGGAGAATATTGCTCGTCCAAATTCGCACGAATGGTGCTCACCAAATGATGCACGGCAGGGAAGCTTTCAATATCAAACAGCTTTGGCACGTGAACGCTACCCGGTGATGCAACTCGACCAATGTCATTACGCAGCAAATCGACAATCATCAGGTTTTCTGCCTGATCTTTTTCTGCTGTCTGCAAGTCATGGGCATTAGCGTTATCTTGCTTTGGATCTTCGCTGCGTGGGCGAGTACCTTTGATTGGTTTCGTTTCAATGACGCGATCTTTGAGTTCTAAAAATCGCTCTGGAGAGATACTCAAAATCGAAGACTCAGGCATACGGATAAACGCTGAGAATGGCGCTTGGTTGGCGGACTCCAATTTCAGATACGCTTGCCACTCGCTGCCTTGATATGGTGTGTTAAAGCGTTGCGCCAAATTGATCTGATAGCAGTCACCGCTCAACAAGTATTCTTGCACCTTGTCAAAGCGAGTAGCGTAGCTCTCTTTCGTCATGTTTGACTGCCAATCGCCAGACAGAGCGAAGTCTACGCTTTGCTCCGCTTCTTGTTTGTCTAACCATTGCCAAGCTTGCTCGATATTCTGACCGACTAAGTATGCTTTTTTAAGCTTGTGGTCAACAACGACGGCCCATTCATACAGACCTACCGCCATATCAGGCGTGTTGAGATCCTTTTCGGCCTGTTCTGGCATTGTTTCTACGCGTCGACCTAAATCGTAACTGAAGTAACCGAGCGCTCCGCCGACAAAAGGCAAATCCAATTCTTTATTTAACTCAACGTGAGGAAGCCACTGTTCTTGCAACTGATGAAGTAGCGTGAATGGGTCATCTTGAGTTGAATAGGCATTCGATGGCGTTTCAACTTGTGTGCTGTTGGCAGTGGTTTCTAAGGTTGCAATCGGGTTGGCAACCAACACATCAAAGCGACTATCGATATGCGTTTCTGATGCAGAACGCAGCAACATCGCCCAAGGCTGGTGTTGAATGCGAGAAAAGAGGTGAAGAGCAAACTCTGGTGCGTATTCCAGCGCTTTAAAATCAATGAATTGATTGTCCATGTTGTTCATTTGTGTAATTTGTGACAAAGAGATCGTTCACTGCATGGCATGTCATGGGCAGCAAGAGTATCATATTCCTCTGTATAGCCAAACTCCCTCTATTCATAGGGTTTTGAGATGGTTTACAAGTAGGCGACTTCAGCGTTTCGTGTGTCGATATCAGCCGTTCGACAATTGTTTATAAAAAAACGAAGCTCAAAAGAGCAATAAGCTCAACAAACACGATTGAAGCCAAGCCAATAATGGAAGCATAACTATAACGAGGCATGTAATGACGGTAATACGCAAGCAGGATGTAATCAGCAGTGTCGCTGATGCGCTACAGTATATTTCTTACTACCACCCGCTAGACTTTGTTCAAGCTCTTGAAAAAGCCTATCACCGCGAAGAGAGTCAAGCCGCGAAAGACGCGATTGCTCAGATCCTAATTAACTCCCGAATGTCAGCAGAAGGTCACCGACCAATTTGTCAGGATACTGGCATCGTGACGTGTTTCGTCAACATCGGTATGGGCGTGCAATGGGACTCAACCGATATGACGGTTCAGCAGATGGTAGATGAAGGTGTTCGACAAGCGTATACGAACCCAGACAACCCGTTGCGTGCGTCAGTACTTATGGATCCTGCCGGTAAACGTATTAATACCAAAGACAACACGCCTGCTGTCGTACACATCAACATGGTACCGGGCGATAAAGTTGAAATTCAGATCGCGGCGAAGGGCGGCGGTAGTGAAAACAAAACTAAGATGGTGATGCTAAACCCATCTGACGATATTGCTGAGTGGGTAGAGAAAACGCTCCCAACAATGGGCGCGGGCTGGTGTCCACCAGGTATGCTTGGCATTGGTATTGGCGGTACGGCTGAAAAAGCAGCGGTATTGGCAAAAGAATCTCTAATGGAACACATCGATATTCAAGAGCTTATTGACCGTGGCCCACAAAACGCAGAAGAAGAGCTTCGTCTTGATATCTTCAATCGCGTGAACAAACTTGGTATCGGCGCGCAAGGTCTTGGTGGTTTGACGACGGTTGTCGACGTTAAGATCAAAACTGCGCCAACGCACGCGGCTTCTAAGCCTGTTTGTTTGATCCCGAACTGTGCGGCGACTCGTCACGTACACTTCACGCTTGATGGCAGCGGCCCAGCAGAGCTAACGCCACCTAAACTAGAAGATTGGCCAGACATTACTTGGGAAGCGGGCGAAAATACGCGTCGCGTAAACTTAGACACGATCACTAAAGAAGAAGTACAAGAGTGGAAGACAGGCGAAACCGTTCTTCTATCAGGTAAAATTCTGACTGGTCGTGATGCTGCGCATAAACGTATTCAAGGCATGCTAGATAATGGCGAAGGTCTACCAGAAGGCGTAGATCTAAACGGTAAGTTCATTTACTACGTAGGCCCTGTCGATGCAGTTGGTGATGAAGTCGTTGGTCCTGCTGGCCCAACAACATCAACTCGTATGGATAAATTCACCGATATGATGCTAGAAAAAACCGGCATCATGGGCATGATCGGTAAAGCTGAGCGTGGCCCTGCAACGGTTGAATCTATTAAGAATCACAAAGCGGTTTACCTAATGGCTGTCGGTGGCGCTGCGTACTTGGTAGCGAAAGCGATCAAGAAAGCTCGCGTTGTCGCATTTGAAGATTTAGGTATGGAAGCGATTTACGAATTTGAAGTTGAAGATATGCCAGTAACAGTGGCTGTAGACTCAAATGGCGTTAACGCGCACCAAATCGGTCCAGACACTTGGAAAGTGAAAATTCAAGAGATGGAAGCGTAAGGTAAACGGTAATCTTACATTGTCTCAGTAGAGAGAATGTGACAAGGTGCTGATTTACCTAGCAAACATTTGACAAAAGTGCAGCGAAAACTGCACTTTTTGTCTATATAATGTAGATATAAACCTTAGGGCATAGCAATCAAACGTTATGCGAACAATAATTAGGAGACGGCATGCCTCGTTTTATTCAGATTCTACAAATTATTCTTGCTGTAGTGGTTGGTGGCTTTGTTGGCTACGACTTGATTCTTCACGGTATCAGTATTTTTGATGAAAAATACGTCACCATCACTTGTGTGCTTTGGTTTGTTCTTGAAATCGCACTCTTTGTTATCTACAAGCTGATTGAAGAAGATTAGAACATCAAGCCGCTAGTTAGAATATATAAGCCTCTGAAGTGATTCAGAGGCTTTTCCGTTTATAGGCAGCAATATTTTACACTTATCGAGGTCAGCACTAGATTGCAGATTTTGTTCATCTTTGATTAAGGTTGGTAAACTTAGACTCGTGATACTCAAGTTACTTCTAAGGAAGCGTTGGGTATAAAAACTGGTGAGATAAATAAAAACTATGAAAAGAATAAAGCAAGAAGTGAACGACTTTATCAGCCGTGGTATGGATTCTAATGTAAGAATTGCGGTAACTGGGTTATCCCGAGCGGGTAAAACGGCCTTTATCACGTCTTTGGTTAATCAGCTACTTCACACCGCCACTCACGACAATCTACCTTTATTGACCGCCGCGAGAGACAAACGCCTTATTGGTGCAAAGCGTGAACCTCAAACCAATATGATGGTTCCTCGCTTTGCTTACGACGAGGCGATGAGCCAGATTCATGCGAACCCACCACAATGGCCAGTGCCAACGCGTGATGTGAGCGAAATTCGCCTAGCTTTAAAATACAAACCAAAGAAAACGACCAAGAAGCTGCTCAGTAAAACGGCGGTTCTCAATGTTGACATCATTGACTATCCGGGTGAATGGCTACTGGACTTGCCTTTGCTAGATATGGACTTTTCGAGTTGGTCTCAAACGCAGTTTGACGCGCTGAAAGGCAAACGCAAAGAGTTAGCTCAAGCATGGCTAGCTGAACTCGAACAGATCGAGCTCAATGCGGATGCAGATGAAAAACAGCTAGAGAAAGTGGCTCACGCCTACACGGATTATCTCCATGCTTGTAAAGATGCTGGGCTGCACTGGGTTCAGCCAGGACGATTTGTGTTACCAGGAGAGCTTGCTGGTGCACCGGTGTTGCAGTTCTTTCCTTGTCGATTTGAACCGGAAAGCAAAGCGCCTAAAGGCAGCAATTTAGCCATGTTAGAAGCGCGTTTTCATGAATATCAGCAAAAAGTCGTGAAAGCGTTTTATAAGCACCATTTTGCAACATTTGACCGCCAAATTGTGCTGGTGGATTGTTTACAGCCACTTAATGCTGGCGACGAGGCGTTTTATGATATGCGTCAGGCTCTTGAGCAGATCATGCACAGCTTTCGTTATGGTCGCAGTAGCTTTTTGCGTCGTTTGTTCTCGCCAAAAATAGACAAAGTGCTATTTGCCGCCACCAAGGCCGATCACGTGACACCAGATCAGCATCCGCACCTTGTCTCTCTACTGCAACAAATGGTGCACCCAGCATGGCAAACCGCTGCTTATGAGAACATTGAAATGAGTTGTATGAGCATTGCTTCCATCCAAGCGACCACTTCAGGGTTTATTACCTCAGGCGACAAAACCATTTCTGCGTTACAAGGGACGACCTTAAACGGTGAGGCAATGACGATGTTCCCAGGAGAGGTGCCGAAGAAGCTACCCAATGCCGCCTATTGGCAAAACAGTGGTTTTGACTTTACTTCCTTCCGTCCTATGCCGTCAGCAAGTGATGAACCGATGAAACACATACGTCTAGATAAAGCACTAGATTATCTGCTAGGAGACAAATTGAAATGAGCGAATTGAAGCAGAAACAAATTTTCTCTGAAAAAGCACTTGAGAAAGAGCAGCAATCGGATTCACCAGAGTTAACGGCGCAAAAGACATTCAGTGAAAAAGAAACTTTTGTACCAGTGAAGATAGAAGAAGATCGAATTGAAACCGAACAAGAACTGCAACTTGAACATGTGATTCGCCCTAGGCCGGGCAGAAAATGGCTCGCAACCGGCGTGTTTGCTACTTTTGCCGGATTGGTCGGGTGGCAGGCTGTAGACTCATTTGTCACTGCGGTGCAAACAGCTGACTGGCTAGCATTAGGTTGGGCGGGTTTCATTACTGCAGTGGCTTCATTGGGCCTAGGTGCTATCGGTAAAGAACTCTGGAAGCTACGTAAATTAAGAAATCATTTCAGCATTCAAGAAGAAGCCGAACTGCTCGTTCACAGTGACAGTGTGGGTAAAGGCAAGGTGTTTTGCGAAAAGGTGGCGGAACAGAGTGGTGTTTTAGCAGAGAACCCAGGCTTTGATCGCTGGCAGAACAGCATTAACCCAGCACACAGTGATGCGGAAATCCTCGATATGTACGATTCTATGGTCGTTAGTCAACAAGACAAGCTCGCTACAAAAGTGGTTTCTCAGCACGCGACTGAGTCTGCTGCGTTAGTTGCGGTAAGTCCACTCGCCGCCGCTGATATGTTGCTGGTGGCGTGGCGAAACTTCAAAATGATCGATAACTTATCCAAAGTGTATGGCGTTGAATTAGGTTATGCTTCGCGCATCAAGCTATTGAGAGCGGTATTCGTCAATATGGCAGCGGCAGGCGCAAGTGAGTTAGCCATTGACGCTGGTATGGATTTGATGTCGATGGATCTTGCTGGCAAAGTATCTGCTCGTGCAGGGCAGGGGCTCGGCGTGGGGATTCTTACTGCGCGTTTAGGATTGAAAGCGATGGCCTTACTGCGTCCGCTTCCTTGGTATCCTGATCGCCAAGTCAAACTCGGGACTATCCGCAAAGCCGTGGTGGCGAAAGTTGCATCAATCACGATGAAACCATAACGAATATCACCTTTGACCGATAGGATTGCTTGACGCCATTACAAGCTTGATAGAAACTACTGTCAACTTTTCCTGACAGTTGTGAATTGGGATATTTTCAGTGCGTCTTGAAGTCTTATGTGAAGATAGACTCGGTCTTACCCGAGAACTGCTCGATATTTTAGCGTCTAAAAGTATCGACTTACGTGGTATTGAAATCGATATCAGTGGCATCATCTATTTAAATTGCCCAGATATTGATTTTGATACTTTTAGTGAGTTGATGGCTGAAATCCGCCGTATTCCGGGGGTTAAAGACGTACGTAAAATCCAATTTATGCCAATGGAGCGCCACAACACTGAGCTGCTTTCGTTGGTTGATAATTTGCCGGACCCGGTTTTTGCAATCGACCTCAAAGGTGCTGTCGATATGGCGAACATGTCTGCTTTGTCGCTACTCGGCCTGCATAAACAAGAAGTCATCGGCACTCAGATTGGTGCGTTATTACCAAGCGTCCGTTTCTCTCGTTGGTCTGAAGGCGTGAACGCTCGTACTCGTGAAAACCTAGTCATTGATGGGTTGGATTACATCTTAGAGCTCATGCCTGTCTATATCAGAGACGAAGCGCAGAATTCTACGCTTGCAAGCACTTTGATGACGATTCGAACAAGCCAGCACGGCACGCAAATCGAAGAAAGACTGCCGTTGCATAATCCATTGGGTTTTGAGCACTTCGTAGGAATATCAAACCGCCATAAAGCATTGATTAATCAGGCTAAGAAGCTTTCTGTTCTGGATCAACCGCTACTAATCGAAGGTGAAACAGGTACTGGCAAAGAAATGCTCGCAAAAGCCTGTCATAGTCGTTCTAGCCGTGCGAGTAAACCATTCCTTGTGTTGAGCTGTGCATCCATGCCAGATGACGTTGCAGAAACCGAGCTGTTTGGTCATGCGCCGGGTTCATTCAATCACGAACAAGGCCACAAAGGTATTTTTGAACAGGCAAATGGTGGTACGGTATTTCTTGATGAAATTGGTGAGATGAGTGCTCATCTGCAAATCAAACTTCTTCGTTTTCTACAAGATGGTAACTTCCGTCGTGTTGGTGCAGAAGATGAAATGCATGTAGATGTTCGCATTATTGCTTCGACAAAACATAACCTTGCTGAGCTTTCTGAAGCGGGTATGTTCCGTGAAGATTTGTATTATCGCCTCAATGTACTGACGCTAAGCATTCCTCCACTGCGCAAGCGCTCGAATGATGTGGCACCTTTGCTAGATTTGTTCGTGACAAAACACGCGCAGCAGCTGGGTATCGATAAGCCGGGGCTGGATGACGGTTTGGTTGATGCTCTGGCCAGCTACCAATGGCCGGGTAACATGCGTCAGCTAGATAATATGGTGTTGCGAGCGCTAACAGAAATGGATGGTCATTTACTGAAAGCCGAACATTTTAATTTGCCACAGCCGCAGTCAGTTGGCGGGGGCAGTGCAACGCTTAATATTGATGGTTCTTTGGACGAGATCATGCGTGATTATGAATCCCAGGTGTTGGAGCGTTTGTACCAGTCGTTCCCGTCAAGCCGTAAGTTAGCGAAGCGTTTGAACGTATCGCATACGTCTATTGCGAATAAGTTACGTGACTATGGGATTCGTAAGAATTAACGCGAGTAATCAAGAAAAGGGAAGTTGTCGTTTGTAATGGAAGATCATAGTTCATCAATCGCCGTTCACAAGTTGGACGGCGACTTGCTTCTACGAACCGCTGAAATCGGTGATGCCGATATGATCGCGGCGTATTTTCAATCTAATCGCGATTATTTGAAGCCATTTGAACCAAAGCGAGAAGAGGCGTTTTTCTCTGTTAATGGTTGGCTCCAAAAACTGATTAAGTTGAATGAGCTCCATCGCATGGGGCTTGGCTACTATTGCTTGCTAATTCATGTTGATACAGGGCGCATGCTAGGAACGATTTCATTCAGCAGTATGAGTCGTTTTCCATTTTATAGCTGTAACGTTGGCTATTCCTTGGCGGAAGAGGCACAAGGTCACGGCTATATGCGTCGTGGGTTAAAAATGGCATGCGACTACATGTTTAACGTGCAAAAAATGCATCGTATCCAAGCCGGCTATATGCCTCATAACAAACGCAGTGAAGCTGTGCTAGAGTTTGTCGGGTTTAGCAAAGAAGGTTACGCAAAGGATTACCTTTTGATCAATGGTGAATGGCAAGATCATGTGCTGACATCATTAACTAACCCTCATTGGCAGCAAGAAGGGCGCTAATATGGATCGATTAGAAAAGCAGTTAGCATTACTCATTGAACTTGATAAGCTCAAAAGCGTATTGCGTCGTACTCGGGTGAAAAGCGCCGAAGGTCGTCTTGAAAACAGCGGTGAGCACAGTTGGCACGTCGCATTGATGGCAGTATTAATGGAAGAGCACGCAAATGCGCCAGTCGATATCTGTCGAGTGATGAAAATGCTATTGATACATGACGTTGTTGAGATCGACGCAGGCGACACGTTTGTTTATGATACTGCAGCTTCAAAAGAGCAAGCAGAAAAAGAAATAAAAGCCGCTGAACGCTTATTTGGTATGTTACCAACAGATCAAGGGCAAGAATTATTAGCGCTTTGGCAAGAATTTGAAGCCGCGCAGAGTGATGATGCAAAATATGCAAAAGCACTTGATCGTTTAATTCCGATGCTCTTGAACTACCATAACAATGGTCAAAGTTGGAAAGAGAATAGTGTAACGCGTGAACAGGCGCTTACCATTAATAAACGAATTGAATTTGGCTCTGTTACCTTGTGGGACAAAGCGAAAGAGTTGATTGAAGAAGCCACAGAGAAAGGTTGGCTGAAATCGTAATAAAGGAGACTGAATGTCTTATTTGCCTTTGGATGAATACCAAAGAAAATGGATTTTTACGCATCAGTCGATGCCAGTGCCAGAAGAAGATTTGGCATTTATCAAGCCGATGAGCCAAGCTCGTTCTGCGCAATTTTGGAAAGAGAACATTAGCGCGCAAAGCCCTGATATGGACCGCCTAAGCTCACAAGATTGGCCGATGAGTGAATCAAATTGGTTAGAATCTGTAGATTGGATGGCTGCATGGGAATCGGATGAGCCTGAAATGCCACAAGAAGTTGATGCACATATCGATTGGCAAGATGATGTGACCGTGTATTTCTGTTACGAAAAGTACAATGTCATAGAAACAAAATGGTCGATTTTTAAAAAGCATTGGAAGAACTTTTTGTTCTATGATGATGGTCCTATTCTTATTGGTCGTCGCCGCTCGCAAGCACTGTGGTTTGACTCAAAAGGAATGGTTAAACTTGGTGAGCGTCACTAACTCATCACCCGCTCATGATACTAGCCACCAACCAGGTGGCTTTT
>NZ_JBICJM010000045.1:0-45509 GCF_043103065.1 Vibrio sp. YQ_11
TGTCTCTACAATCAGCAAACGGCTCAAACTCGAAAGCAGAGCGCGTTGCGATTCAAGAAGAAGTGACAGCACTAAACGACGAACTAAACCGTATCGCAGAAACCACATCTTTTGGTGGTAACAAGCTACTAAACGGCACACATGGTGCGAAATCGTTCCAAATCGGTGCTGATAACGGTGAAGCAGTAATGCTTGAGCTTAAAGACATGCGCTCAGACAACAAAATGATGGGCGGTGTGAGCTACCAAGCTGAAAGCGGTAAAGGCAAAGACTGGAACGTTGCACAAGGCAAAAATGACCTAAAAATCAGCCTAACTGACAGCTTTGGTCAAGAGCAAGAAATCAACATCAACGCGAAAGCGGGCGATGACATCGAAGAGCTAGCAACGTACATCAACGGTCAAACAGACCTAGTGAAAGCGTCAGTAGACCAAGATGGCAAACTGCAAATCTTTGCTGGTAACAACAAAGTAGAAGGCGAAGTGTCATTCTCTGGCGGTCTGTCTGGTGAACTAGGGCTAGGCGACAACAAGAAAAACGTTACGGTTGATACTATCGACGTAACTTCAGTTGGCGGTGCACAAGAATCAGTAGCAATCATCGATGCGGCACTGAAATACGTAGACAGCCACCGTGCAGAGCTGGGTGCATTCCAGAACCGTTTCAACCATGCAATCAGCAACTTGGACAACATTAACGAGAACGTGAATGCGTCGAAGAGCCGTATCAAAGATACCGACTTCGCGAAAGAAACGACGGCAATGACCAAGTCACAAATTCTATCGCAAGCGTCAAGCTCAATCCTTGCGCAAGCGAAACAAGCGCCAAACTCAGCGCTAAGTCTTCTAGGTTAATTTTAAACCTAAGACGAGAACCTCATTGGCTCGTGGTGAGAGATGAGCGAGTAAACCCAGCTTCGGCTGGGTTTTTTTCTGCCTTTAAAAGAGCAAAGGTATTCATCAAAGACAATATTAGAGCTCCATCACACTTCAGTAAGCCAAAGAAAATAATCGCAAAAAATTGAAAATTTCTCCTAAAGGATATGCATACGTCGCCGTTAAAGGGACTGAGAGAAATGAGATGTACCTAAGTGAGGTGAGAGACACGACGGTACATTCACTAAGCCTTAAGGAGATCAATTATGGCGATTAACGTTAATACTAACGTTTCTGCGATGACCGCACAGCGTTACCTAAACCACGCGGCTGAAGGTCAACAAAAATCAATGGAGCGTTTGTCTTCGGGTTATAAAATCAATAGCGCGAAAGATGATGCTGCAGGTCTACAGATTTCAAACCGTTTGAACGCTCAAAGCCGTGGCCTAGACATGGCTGTGAAAAACGCGAACGACGGTATCTCCATTGCACAGGTTGCTGAAGGTGCAATGAATGAATCTACCAACATCCTACAACGTATGCGTGACCTATCGCTTCAATCTGCGAACGGTTCTAACTCAAAAGCAGAACGTGTAGCGATCCAAGAAGAAGTAACAGCGCTAAACGACGAACTAAACCGTATCGCTGAAACAACCTCTTTCGGTGGTAACAAACTGCTTAACGGTACGTACGGTACTCAATCTTTCCAAATCGGTGCGGACTCTGGCGAAGCTGTAATGCTTTCTATGGGCAGCCTACGTTCTGATACTTCAGCAATGGGTGGTAAGAGCTACTCAGCAGAAGAAGGTAAAGATGCATCTTGGACAGTTGGTGATAAAACTGAGCTTAAAATGAGCTACACCAACAAACAAGGTGAAGAGAAAGAACTTACCATCAAGGCTAAGCAAGGCGACGACATTGAGCAGCTAGCAACTTACATCAACGGTCAAAGCGAAGATGTAAAAGCGTCTGTTGGTGAAGACGGCAAGCTACAAGTATTTGCTTCTACTCAGAAAGTAAATGGTGAAGTTGAGTTCTCTGGCAACCTAGCTGGCGAGATCGGTTTTGGTGATGCGAAAGACGTAACGGTTAAAGACATCGACGTAACAACGGTTGCAGGCTCTCAAGAAGCTGTAGCAATTATCGACGGTGCACTTAAATCAGTAGACAGCCAACGTGCGTCACTAGGTGCTTTCCAGAACCGTTTCAACCACGCAATCAGCAACCTAGACAACATTAACGAAAACGTTAATGCATCTAACAGCCGTATTAAAGATACTGATTACGCGAAAGAAACAACAGCGATGACTAAGTCGCAAATTCTTCAGCAAGCAAGTACTTCAATCCTGGCTCAAGCGAAGCAGTCACCATCTGCAGCGCTAAGCTTGTTGGGCTAACAAGGTCGACCCAGCCTAGTGCTTAGGTCACCAAAACGATAGATCCTATCGTTAGCTCATAAGGTGGAAGGGAGATTGTAATGGAAATATCCTCCTACGCATCGAACATCCAGCCTTACGGCACACCGAATGGCACAAATGTTGCAAATAAAAATGGCAACGGCATAGGTACGCCTAGCACAGCAAGTTCAACCGGTGACGTTTCGCCGCAAAAAGCGAAAGGCACCGAGCACGACTTCTCTGTTCAAGCGGCAATCGAGATGGCGGAAAGCCGTCAGGAGCTAAACAGAGAAGAACGTGAAAAAATGGTCGAACAAATGAATGAGTTTGTCTCGTCCATCAACAAAGGAGTAGCGTTTCGTGTGGATGAAGAATCCGGCAGAGACGTTGTGACGATTTACGAAACCAATACTGGTGATGTGATTCGTCAATTTCCTGATGAAGAACTGCTAGTGGTATTGCGTCGCCTAGCTGAGCACACAGCTAACAGCGGTTTGTTAGTTGAAAAAGTGTAAGTCGTTTTTGAGGTGATTTAATGAGTTTAGGCCCTGTGGGGATGTCTGGCGGCATGGATATTAATTCCATGGTCAGCAAAATTGTGGATGCGGAACGTGTGCCTAAGCAGCAACGCATCGACAACGATCGCACGACAATCAATGCCAGTATCAGTGCCTATGGGCGACTCAGAGAATCGTTGGATACGATGAAAAATCTCATGGCGAACTTTCGTCAGGAGAAAGCGTTTGCCGTCCGCACGGTTGAAACCACGGACGACAATATCGTATCGGCCACCGCAACCACTGACGCTATAGCCGGTAAGTATGCTATCGATGTGTTGCAGCTTGCACAGAGCCACAAAGTCGCTTCTGACGTATTGCCAGAAGACGCAAAATTTGGTCCTGGTAAGCTGCAGATTTCGCTTGGTGATGACCGTTTTAATATCGAGGTTCGTTCTCGATCTAAGCTCATCGATGTCGTACGCGGCATCAATGGCGCTAAAGACAACCCTGGCGTTCGTGCTTCCGTCATTAATGATGTCGAAGGACCGCGTCTCATCCTTGCCTCAAACCTCTCTGGTAAGGATCATCAAATCAAAGTCAGCGTGGAAGCCGAAAGAGGCAACCCTCTGAAATATTTCGAATACCAAACACTTGAAGACCGAGTTAACGCGCTTGAAGAAGCACGTGCTGCGGCAGAAGAAGTGTTAGGGCCACTACAAGCTCCGCAACAACCGGATCAACCAGAAATTCTGGATGAGAACGGCAACCCTCTACCTCCAGAAGCGCAAAAAGCGGCAGATAATGCACAAGATGATGCATCGCAAGAGCCGATCTCTACTGCTGGTGCAGAGGCTGCTAAAGCCGGACAAGAAGCCATTGATAAGGCCAATCAAAGCTCGAGCTTGCGACCTGAAGAGCGCATTCCAGGTTGGACAGAAACTGCGTCAGGCACCTTACTGGATTCATACGAAGAGCCAGAACTGGAACTGGACGAAAAGGCGATAGAGAAAGCGCCGGATGTTCCAGGTTGGAATAATGCCGCCTCAGGCACATTGACGGATTCTTACGTTACGACCAAAGAAGCTAAGCAGCTCCTAGAACAAGAAAAAGCAGAAATCGAACAGAAAATTGCGGATGAAAAGCAAGAACTCGACGCAAAAGTCGAACGTGGTGAGCTTTCCGAAGAGCAAGCCAAGCAAATTCATCGTGCGAAACTCGATCCTCAAGAGCGTGAACGTCTAGAAAAAATCGACGAAGCAGAAGCCAAAATCGCAAAAGCGCAATCCTCATTCGAAGAATACCTTGGTATGACAGAGGTACAAGCAGGGCAAGATTCTGAAGTGCTGCTTGATGGCGTGGCAAAACTTTCAAGCCATAACAACGTAATTGAAGACGCCATTGAAGGCGTGGATTTGACACTTAAAGGCAAGTCAGAACCAAACAAGCCGCCTGCAGAAATCGGTGTCGAGTACGACCGTCAAAGTGTACGCAGCGACATCGAAAACTTTGTTTCGGCGTACAACTCGTTTTATCAAACTTCGCAAGCACTCTCGAGTGTGGACCCAACTACCGGCCAAAAAGGGCCGCTAGCTGGTGACAGCACGGTGCGAAGTGCCGATTCACGATTGAAAGCCGTCTTTTCAAGCCGAATCGATCAAGCACCAGAAAATCTGAAATCATTGACAGAATTTGGTATTACCACGACGCGTCAAGGCACGCTTGAAATCAACTATGACATGCTTGACCGTCAGTTGAACAATAACTTCAACGAGTTAGAGAAATTCTTCGGTGGTAACACTGGTTTTGCGAAGCGTATCGAAGATGCGATTCACGGCATCACCGGTATTACGGGCAGCATTCGTACGCGAGAGAAAAGTCTCACAGAACAAAACTACCGTTTGAATGATGACCAAGCGGCATTAGATCGCCGCATGGAAGGGCTGGAAAAGCGTACCCATGCGAAATTTACCGCGATGCAAGACGCGACAGGTAAGATGCAGGGTCAACTTGGGGCTCTTATGAGTGCGTTAGGTTAATAAATGCAAAATGAACTCATAGAAATTAGTGATATAGATCAACTAATTACGCAAGAGCTGGAAAAAGTTGACTTTAATACTGAAGAAATTCTTCGCTTGGTCGATATCAGGGAACGGTTATTGCAAAACCTGTTACCAATTATTCAACAAAATCCCTTGGTAAAGCAGGATGCAGAGTGGCAAGACTTGCTGACTCGTACCAAAAGAATTGTCGAGCTGATGCAATCAGAAACGTCAAAGGTCGGAAAAGAGCTTCACAAATTCCGTTATGGCCAACGTTCGCTTCAGCAGTACAAAAAATTTATTTAAAAGAGGATTACTATGCGCGGTTCTTTGCAAGCATACAAAAAAGTATCAGTCGACAGCCAGCTGAGCGCGGCTTCTCCGCACAAAGTCATTCAAATGCTTATGGCTGGTGCAATTGAGCGCCTTATTCAAGGCAAAGCAGCCATGCAAGCAGGAAATATCCCAGCAAAAGGCGAGCGTTTAGGTAAAGCACTCGACATTATTATTGCGCTACGCAGCTGTTTGTCGATGGAAGATGGTGGTGACATCGCTTCAAACTTAGATTCATTGTACGAGTTTATGATCACGCAGATTTCTGCGGCAAACCACCAGAATGATCCACAGCCGATCGACGACGTTATTGACATTATTCGTGAGATTAAATCGGCTTGGGATCAGATTCCAACAGAGTTCCACAACTTGACGGCAGCAGAAGTCGGCATTTAATAATCAAAACAATGCTTTAGGATCGACTTAAAACATTAAGACTGCATTGGCAACAAGTTGCGCATCAAAGTTACAATCGAGCTCACACCTCTATATTGCTTGGTTGCCTTATTTTCATATTCAAATAAAATAGAAGCCATTAGTAGCCCTAATGGCTTTTTTTGTTGCTGATTTTCCTATTTTGTCGATCGTAAATTGAGTGTGGTGTTTCCGCCTTCTTTAACACCCAATTGCGCAAATCCAGGTTTGGCCGCAACGCACCTAAAATAAAGGCAATCATTCTTACTTATGCAAGGTTTGGCAAAGCTGCTTGTAATTGATGATGACGCATCAAGTCGTTTGAATTTAAGCAATATATTGGAATTTGTTGGAGAAAGTTGCGAAGCTGTCGGTTCTGAACAGCTAGGCGATGTTGATTGGTCTAGCGTATGGTCAGGCTGTATCGTTGGCAATATCTCAGCAGGTCGAGCGGCAACTGCCGTGATGGCTCGTCTCAACGATGCATACCATATCCCACTTCTTGTCTTGGGCAGCTTTCCTTTGCCTGTGGACGATCTCCCAAACTTTGTTGGCGAATTAGAGCAACCGCTAAATTACCCGCAGCTTAGTGAAGCGTTACGTCACTGCAAAGATTTTCTTGGCCGTAAAGGGGTCAATGTTGTTGCTAGTGCGCGTAAAAACACGCTGTTTCGTAGCTTAGTAGGGCAGAGCCGCGGTATTCAAGAAGTTCGTCATCTTATTGAGCAAGTATCGGGTACAGAAGCCAATGTCTTGATCCTTGGTGAATCGGGTACGGGTAAAGAAGTGGTAGCACGTAACATTCACTACCATTCGTCATACCGCAATGGTGCGTTTGTGCCAATTAACTGTGGTGCAATCCCACCGGAGCTACTCGAAAGCGAATTGTTTGGCCACGAAAAAGGCGCGTTTACTGGTGCGTTAACGGCGCGTAAAGGTCGATTCGAATTAGCAGACGGTGGCACGATCTTCCTTGATGAAATTGGTGACATGCCAATGTCGATGCAAGTGAAGTTATTGCGTGTACTTCAAGAACGTTGTTTTGAGCGAGTTGGCGGAAACTCGACAATCAAAGTCAACGTGCGTGTGGTTGCTGCGACACACCGTAATCTGGAAAGCATGATCGAAGAGGGCACGTTCCGTGAAGATTTGTTCTATCGTTTGAACGTTTTCCCAATCGAAATGCCAGCGCTAAAAGAGCGTAAGCAAGATATCCCATTGTTATTGCAGGAGCTGATGACACGTCTGGAAGCCGAAGGCGGCCAGCCAATCTGTTTCACGCCGCGTGCGATCAACTCTTTGATGGAACACCACTGGCCGGGTAACGTGCGCGAGTTAGCTAACCTTGTTGAGCGCATGATCATTTTGTACCCAAACAGTCTGGTTGATGTGAACCATCTTCCGACGAAATATCGCTACAGTGATATTCCAGAGTTCCAACCTGAAGGTAATCCGTTCACTTCGATTGAAGAGCAAGAGCGCGATGTGTTCCAAGACATCTTCTCGGAAGATTTCAGCTTTGACGAGCAAAGCGATCTGGATCACAACATGAATGCGCCTCAAGCGTTACCACCAGAAGGGGTGAACCTAAAAGAGCTATTAGCAGATTTGGAAGTCAACATGATCAGCCAAGCGTTAGAAGCGCAAGGTGGGGTCGTTGCAAGGGCTGCAGATATGCTGGGTATGCGCCGTACAACGTTGGTTGAGAAAATGCGCAAGTATAATTTGCAGCGTTAGATCGAGCTTCAGTTCAATCACAAAAGTTATCTTTTCTGACATTAAAATCAGACATTTCTCGGTGTCAACTTATTGTCGATAACATAACGTCATGATAAATATAAAAAATAGCTTGGTACGCTAATTGCTTACCAAGCTATTTTACTTTTTAGTGGCGATATTTCGACAGGCAGTGAATGGACAATAACACCAACCAATCCCATTTAGACTCAGTAGAAAACCAAGTTGAGCGCTATAAGCAGGTATTGGATGTGATGCCCGCAGGGGTTATTTTGCTCGACACGTATGGTGTTGTGCGAGAAGCAAACCCCGAGGCGCACCGAATTCTAGAAATCCCACTGGTTAACGAGAAATGGTTCAACATCATTCAAGCGGCTTTTGATCCGCGTGAAGATGATGGCCACGAAGTGTCACTGCGTAATGGTCGCAAAGTGCGTTTGGCGATTTCTGCCTCCGCGACAGGGCAGCTGATCCTCATCACC
The DNA here is from genome assembly GCF_043103065.1 of Vibrio sp. YQ_11. Lineage (NCBI taxonomy): Bacteria > Pseudomonadati > Pseudomonadota > Gammaproteobacteria > Vibrionales > Vibrionaceae > Vibrio > Vibrio sp. YQ_11. The sequence continues at coordinate 7,778 of NZ_JBICJM010000045.1, forward strand.
GACTTAACCGAAACCCGTTTACTGCAAGCTCGTGTGAGTGATCTACAACGTCTTTCTTCATTAGGGCGTATGGTTGCATCGCTAGCGCATCAAGTGAGAACGCCGCTGTCGAGCGCAATGTTGTACGCCTCTAATTTGGGCGCGCCTAATCTTCCGCCAGCGACGAGAGAGCGCTTCCAAAGTAAATTAATGGATCGACTGCACGATTTGGAGAAGCAGGTTAATGATATGCTGCTTTTTGCTAAAGGTGGTGATAATAAAGTCATTAAGCCATTTACGATTGCTCAATTGGTTGCTGAATACCAACCAATGGTCGAAACCGCTCTTAAAAACAACAACATTGATTACTTCCTCGAAGTAGAAGAAGAACAGACCGAACTGCTTGGCAACGCGAATGCTATCGCCTCTGCACTGAGCAACTTGGTGATGAACGCGATTCAAATGTCAGGCAAAGAGTCGCAAATCGACATCTTTTTCCGCCCGGTAAACGGTGAACTGCGCATTTCTGTGCAAGACAGCGGCCCGGGTGTACCACAAGAACTACAGGCCAAAATTATGGAGCCATTTTTTACCACGCGTTCTCAAGGAACCGGGTTAGGGCTGGCTGTTGTTCAAATGGTTTGCCGTGCCCATGACGGTCGATTGGAACTTATTTCAGAGCAGGGTGATGGAGCCTGCTTTACCATGTGCATTCCGCTGGAGCGAGTGCAATCAGAAGCGCAATAAGCGGCTTCTGGTAATAACAATTACTGGAGAATCAGAATGGCGCAAAGCAAAGTGCTGATCGTAGAAGACGACGAAGGTCTTCGTGAAGCCCTCGTGGATACTCTGGCTCTGGCAGGGTATGAATGGTTAGAAGCCGATAGTGCAGAAGACGCATTAGTAAAGCTGAAATCAAATGCGGTTGATATCGTGGTATCTGACGTGCAAATGGCAGGTATGGGTGGCTTAGCGCTGCTGCGTAACATCAAACAAAATTGGCCGAACTTACCAGTGCTGCTAATGACGGCTTACGCCAATATCGAAGATGCCGTTTCTGCAATGAAAGACGGCGCGATTGATTACATGGCGAAACCATTTGCACCAGAAGTGCTGCTTAATATGGTAAGCCGCTATGCTCCTATCAAAAGTGATGACAACGGTGATGCTGTCGTTGCTGATGAAAAGAGTCTGCGCTTACTTGCTTTGGCTGACAAAGTGGCTCGCACTGATGCGAACGTGATGATCTTAGGCCCAAGCGGTTCAGGTAAAGAAGTGATGTCGCGTTACATTCACAAAGCATCAAACCGTAAAGACGGCCCATTCGTTGCGATTAACTGTGCGGCGATTCCTGACAACATGCTGGAAGCGACGCTATTCGGTTACGAAAAAGGTGCATTCACTGGTGCTGTTCAGGCGTGTCCGGGTAAGTTCGAACAAGCGCAAGGCGGCACAATCTTACTTGATGAAATCAGCGAGATGGACTTAAACCTGCAAGCGAAGTTATTGCGTGTTTTGCAAGAGCGCGAAGTAGAGCGTCTTGGTAGCCGTAAGAGCATCAAGTTAGATGTTCGTGTGTTAGCGACCAGTAACCGTGATCTCAAACAGTATGTGTCGGAAGGTAATTTCCGTGAAGACTTGTACTACCGCCTGAATGTGTTCCCAATCGCATGGCCAGCGCTGAATGAGCGAAAAGGGGACATTGCGCCACTTGCGAAGCATCTTGCCGAGCGTCACTGTAGCAAAATGGGTATGCCTGTTCCTCAGTTCTCGCCAGTTGCAGTGGAAAAACTATTGCAGTACCCATGGCCAGGTAATGTTCGAGAGCTGGATAACGTTGTACAACGCGCGCTGATTTTGAGTGAAAACGGCGATATCGGTGCAGAGCACATCTTGCTAGAAGGCGTGGATTGGCAAGATGCCAACAGCTTGCAATACGTTGTGCAAAGTGCAGAAACATTGGTCCCTGATGTCAAGCCTGTTGCTCAAGCTGAATCCGTCAACCGCGTTAACACTGGCGGCGAGGGGTTGGGTGGCGAGCTGCGCGATCAAGAGTACGCGATCATTCTAGAAACCTTGGTGGAATGTAGTGGCCGACGCAAAGAAATGGCAGAGAAATTGGGCATAAGCCCACGTACTCTGCGCTACAAACTTGCCAAAATGCGTGACGCGGGTATAGATATTCCGAGTTAGGTTTCACACGCGTAGCCATAAGACAAAAGTGTGAGTAAACTATACTGCTGGCGTCTTATGGCACATAAATTGCTGTGTCAATATTTAGTTTAAATAGATAGTCAAACTTTTGGCTCAGAGGTGATAATGAAAGTTGATGGTATTCAGGCCGAAATGCGCGCCATGATGGTTGAAGCGACCAACACCACTCCGACAGGAACGGGTGCGAAAGTGGGTGCAGATTTCAATGATCTCCTAACCAAAGCCATCAATAACGTAAACTCACTTCAAAAATCATCTGGCGATCTACAAACGCGTTTTGATCGTGGTGATGCCGATGTTTCCTTATCTGACGTCATGATTGCTCGTAACAAATCCAGTGTTGCTTTTGAAGCCACTGTTCAAATCCGCAATAAGCTCGTTGAGGCCTACAAAGACCTCATGAACATGCCAGTGTAATTTAGGTAATAAGTGTGGCAGACAAGTCTACAGATTTAACCGTCACTGATGGCGGCTCAGATGGCGCACTGGTTTCTAGCTCCGATATGGATGTGGAAAGCCAAAATCCAGATTTAGAAGAGCGCAGTGCATCAAAATTCGATATGGCCGTGGGCGACCTCGATTTGCTTCGACAGGTCGTGCTTGTGCTATCGATCTCTATCTGTGTTGCGTTAATCGTGATGTTGTTCTTCTGGGTAAAAGAACCAGAAATGCGTCCGCTTGGCGCTTACGACACTGAAGAACTGATCCCTGTTCTGGATTACCTTGACCAGCAAAAAATCAATTACAAACTCGATGGTAATACCGTTTCGGTGGAGTCGAGCGAGTACAACTCAATCAAATTAGGCATGGTGCGTTCGGGCGTCAATCAAGCGACCGAAGCGGGCGATGACATTCTGCTGCAAGACATGGGCTTTGGTGTTTCTCAGCGCCTAGAGCAGGAACGTCTTAAGCTCAGCCGTGAGCGTCAGCTAGCTCAAGCCATTGAAGAAATGAAGCAGGTTCGCAAAGCGCGAGTGTTGTTGGCGTTGCCGAAACACAGTGTGTTTGTGCGTCATAACCAAGAAGCTTCCGCCTCAGTATTTTTGACGCTATCGACAGGTGCCAACCTCAAGCAGCAAGAAGTGGACTCGATTGTCGATATGGTCGCGAGTGCCGTTCCAGGCATGAAGACATCGCGCATTACCGTCACGGATCAGCATGGCCGTTTGTTGAGCTCTGGTTCGCAAGATCCGGCGTCTGCCGCGCGTCGTAAAGAGCAAGAGTTAGAACGCAGCCAAGAACAAGCATTGCGTGAAAAAATCGACTCTGTGCTGTTGCCTATTCTTGGTTTTGGTAACTACACCGCGCAAGTGGATATCCAAATGGATTTCAGTGCGGTTGAGCAAACTCGTAAACGTTTCGACCCAAATACGCCATCGACCCGCAGTGAGTACGCGCTAGAAGATTACAACAACGGCAACATGGTAGCAGGCATTCCGGGTGCGCTTAGTAATCAGCCTCCGGCGGATGCTTCTATTCCGCAAGATGTCGCGCAAATGAAAGACGGCTCGGTAATGGGGCAAGGCTCTGTACGTAAAGAATCGACCCGCAACTTCGAGCTAGATACCACGATTAGCCATGAGCGTAAGCAAACGGGCACCGTGGCGCGTCAAACTGTTTCGGTTGCCATCAAAGACCGTCGCCAAGTTAATCCAGATACAGGTGAAGTGACTTACACACCAATGTCGGAAGGTGAAATCAACGCGATTCGTCAGGTGTTGATTGGCACCGTCGGCTTTGATCAATCTCGTGGTGATTTACTTAACGTATTGAGCGTCAAGTTTGCCGAGCCAGAAACCGAGCAGCTTGTTGACCAACCAATTTGGGAACACCCGAACTTCAACGATTGGGTTCGTTGGTTCGCCAGCGCTTTAGTTATCATTGTGGTTGTGCTTGTACTGGTTCGCCCTGCAATGAAGAAACTGCTTAACCCAGCTGGTGATGACGACGATGAAATGTACGGCCCAGACGGCTTGCCAATTGGTGCCGATGGCGAAACCAGCCTAATTGGTAGCGACATTGAAAGCAGTGAGCTGTTTGAATTTGGTTCAAGTATCGATCTGCCTAACCTTCATAAAGATGAAGACGTACTGAAAGCGGTTCGTGCACTTGTAGCGAACGAACCAGAGCTAGCGGCTCAAGTTGTGAAAAACTGGATGAACGAAAATGGCTAACGATATCGTACCTCAAGATGAAAACGGCGCAGGCATGCCAGTTGAGTTTGATGCCTCCACCATTACTGGTGAAGAGAAAGCGGCCATTTTGTTATTAAGTCTGAATGAGCAAGATGCGGCTGGCATCATCCGTCATTTAGAACCGAAACAAGTACAGCGCGTTGGTAGTGCAATGGCGCGTGCTAAAGATTTAAGCCAAGAGAAAGTATCGGCGGTGCACCGTACGTTTTTGGAAGATATCCAGAAATACACCAACATTGGTATGGGCAGCGAAGACTTTATGCGTAATGCCTTGGTGGCCGCGCTGGGTGAAGACAAAGCGAACAACTTGGTTGATCAAATTCTGCTGGGTACCGGTTCGAAAGGTCTGGATTCATTGAAATGGATGGACCCACGCCAAGTGGCAAGCATTATCGTCAACGAACACCCGCAAATTCAAACCATCGTATTGTCGTACTTGGAAGCGGATCAATCGGCGGAAATTCTTTCTCAGTTCCCAGAGCGTGTGCGTTTGGATCTGATGATGCGTATTGCCAACCTTGAAGAGGTTCAGCCATCAGCATTGGCAGAGCTAAACGAGATCATGGAGAAGCAGTTCGCGGGTCAAGCGGGTGCACAAGCAGCCAAGATTGGCGGCTTGAAGGCAGCAGCCGAGATCATGAACTACCTAGACAACAACGTCGAAGGTATCTTGATGGAACAAATCCGCGACCAAGACGAAGACATGGCGACGCAAATCCAAGATCTTATGTTCGTCTTCGAGAACTTGGTCGAAGTGGACGACCAAGGTATTCAGAAATTGCTGCGTGATGTACCGCAAGACGTTCTACAAAAAGCACTTAAAGGTGCCGATGATTCTCTACGTGAGAAAGTCTTCAAGAACATGTCTAAGCGTGCTGCTGAGATGATGCGTGACGACATCGAAGCGATGCCACCAGTGCGTGTGGCAGACGTAGAAGCGGCGCAGAAAGAAATCCTGGCGATTGCTCGTCGTATGGCCGACGCTGGCGAAATCATGCTTTCTGGCGGCGCAGACGAGTTCTTATAATCTCTATAGCCCTGCGACCTTCTTGTTGCGGGGCACCTTCACTTCAAATCTAATACACAGTAGGTAACCCATGGCTGGCGATAGAAAACGTGGATTTATCCGTCCTGATGAAGATGATGCGCTGATTGAACCGCAGCGTTGGGGTTTGCCCGACTATGGCGATTCAAAGGAAAAAAAAGCCAAACAGACTGCGTTTAACTACGATCCTAGCTGGGTGCCAAACTTTGACGAGCCAGAAGAAGAACAAGCTCTTGAACTGACAGAAGAACAGATCGAACTGATCAAGCAAGGCGCTTATCAAGAAGGTTTGTACCAAGGTCAAGAAGCTGGCTTTAAGCAAGGTTACGACAAGGGTAAAGAAGAAGGCTTGCAAGCAGGCCATGCTGAGGGCTTAGAGCTGGGTAAAGCAGAAGGCGTTTCTGCTGGCCAAGAGTTTATTCAACAGCAGGTTGAAGTGTTTATGAATCTCGCCAACCAGTTTGCTCAACCTTTGGAGCTGATGAATGCTCAGGTAGAGAAGCAACTGGTGGACATGGTGCTGTGCTTAGTCAAAGAAGTGGTGCATGTTGAGGTTCAAACCAATCCACAAATTATCCTCGATACGGTTAAGCAGTCGGTAGAAGCGCTGCCGATTTCTGGCCATCCAATCACATTGCATCTCAACCCTGAAGATGTTGCCATCATTCGCTCTGCGTATGGTGAAGAAGACTTAGATTGTCGCAACTGGACACTGGTTTCTGAACCATCACTTAGTCGTGGCGATGTGCAAATCGAAGCAGGCGAATCGAGCATTAACTACCGCATGGAAGAGCGCATCAAGAGTGTGCTGCACAGCTTTTGTGGCGCGAACCGTCACCAAGAGGGTGAGTAATCCATGCAAGCTTTGGCCGATCGTCTCAAAAACTACAAAGTCGAAGGCTTAACCACGCGCCCGGTCGCTTCTGGCAAATTGGTGCGCGTTGTTGGTTTGACCTTAGAAGCAACGGGCTGTCGTGCGCCGATCGGCAGTCTATGTTTGGTTGAAACCATGTCTGGTCACATGGAAGCTGAAGTGGTTGGTTTTTCTGGTGATAACTTGTATTTGATGCCGAGTGAGCAAATCACCGGTATTTTGCCCGGTGCAAAAGTGACGCCATTAACCAGCGAAGCAGGTTTGCCTGTTGGTATGGAATTGCTTGGTCGCGTTATTGATGGCGTGGGTAATCCGCTGGATGGACTTGGCCCGATTTACACTGAGCACCGTGCGTCATTTAATGCGGAACCCATCAACCCACTGGCACGAAAACCGATATCTGAACCACTCGATGTTGGCTTAAAAGCGATCAACGGTTTGTTGACGGTAGGCAAAGGCCAGCGTATTGGCTTGTTTGCGGGTTCTGGTGTGGGTAAATCGGTCACGCTAGGCATGATGACACGAGGCACTACGGCGCAAGTGGTGGTGGTAGGTCTGATCGGTGAACGTGGACGCGAAGTTAAAGAGTTTATTGAAGAGATTTTGGGCGAAGACGGACGTCGTCGCTCAGTTGTGGTGGCTGCACCAGCTGATGCATCTCCGTTGATGCGTATGAAGGGGTGTCAAACGGCGCTTACGATTGCCGAGTACTTCCGCGACCAAGGTTTGGATGTACTGTTGCTGATGGATTCACTGACCCGTTTTGCTCAAGCGCAGCGTGAAATTGCCTTGTCGGTTGGTGAACCGCCAGCCACCAAAGGTTATCCGCCTTCGGTATTTGCCAAGTTGCCTGCGCTGGTGGAACGTGCGGGTAATGGCAGCCCAGAGCAAGGCTCGATCACCGCTTTCTTTACCGTTTTAACCGAAGGTGACGATCTGCAAGACCCGATCGCCGATGCGTCTCGTGCCATTCTTGATGGTCACATTGTTTTGTCGCGTGAAATGGCAGACGCGGGACATTACCCTGCGATTGACGTCGAGAAATCGGTCAGCCGAGTGATGCCTCAGATCACCACCGAAGAACATGTGTTGATGTCGAAAGCGGTACGTCAGGTCTTGTCTATTTGTCGCAAAAATCAAGATTTGGTGTCGATTGGTGCTTACAAGCCGGGCACCGATCCGGCTATCGATGGCGCATTTACATTAAAGCCAAAGCTAGACGAATACTTGCAGCAGCGTATGAAAGAATCGGTGCCATACGATATGTGCGTCAATATGCTCAGAAATATTTTGGGTGGGTAATAGCGTATGAATAATGCGATGGAATTCCTACTTGAGCAGACCAAAGAGCGCGAAGACCAAGCCGTGCTTGCGCTGAACAAAGCGCGCTCTGAGCTTGAAGACTATTACCGTCAGGTTGAGCAAATCGAAAAATATCGTCTCGATTACTGCCAGCAGTTGGTGGATCGTGGTCAAGCGGGTTTAACCGCCAGCCAATACGGGCATCTCAACCGATTCTTATGTCAGCTTGACGAGACACTGTCAAAGCAAAAGCAAGCAGAGCATCACTTCAAAGAACAAGTCGAAAACTGCAAAGACTACTGGCTCAAGATGCGCCAAGAACGCATGTCTTACGAGTGGATGATCGAAAAGAAAGCGAAAGAAAAGCAAATCGCGGAAGCCAAACGTGAGCAAAAGCAAATGGATGAGTTTTCCACGCTGTTGTTTAGCCGTAAGGCCAAGCCGTTCTAATTTTTGTTGAAGTTGATCTCGCTTCCACTCTTTTCGTGTGCGTTGTCCGTCAGGAAAATAGCCTTATGCGTTGGCGTGATTTTTGCAAATTCATGGTTTAATTATCTAATTTTGCCTCTGATGGGCAATCTGGTCACGCCATAAAAAGGCGTAGCTAAAAACGAGAAAGTTTTTATGAATGTGAATTTGTCTAATGTTTCTGCGACTAGCAAGACCTCTGTTTCTGAGTCTTCCGCAAAAGCACCTACAGAAAGCTCTGAAAGCAAAGGTTTTTTTGAAACCTTAGCGGGAGTTTTTACAGGTTCACAAAAAGCAGAAAAAGCGGTCACTCAAACAGCAAGTACAGATGCAAAGACCGACGTTAGCGCCACAGAAGGTGAAGCGGTCGAGAAGAATGGCGAGAGCCAAGAATCAGTCGCGAACCGTGAGAGTGTCGACGGAAAAGCGGCTGATGCATTGCTAGAGCATGAAGGCGTAAAAGCCGTTGCTGACGAATCCGAGCAAACTTCGGAATCACTTCAAGAAGAAGGTAAAGACCCCGTCGTAGCTAAGCAAGCTTTGTCGCCAATGGAGTCAGAGGCTCAGTTGGATTCAAAACAAAGCGCTCAGAACACAGACTCGCAAGATAAGATAGCGGTGGCCAGTGCGATGGGAGAAGGTCAGCAACTACTCGGTCGTATTGAACAAGCGAACCAAGCATTGCAAACCAATGATTCTTTTGTTGATAGCGGCAAGGGTTTGCCTCTACAGACGACGCAAGCAACCTCTTTCTCTGCTCCAGTGTCGAAACTGGTCGAAACAGATGACGCAAAAGTGCTAGCAGCGTTGCAATCGACGCCTTCTGTTGAGCAAGTAAATTTGGCGGCCGAGCAGCAACTGGAACCAATCTTAGATGCCAATGGAAAGCCGATTGATATTGAGAAGCTACAGTCTCAATCAACTGAATGGCAAAACCTGACTGCGCCTCCTGTAATGGATGCTTCAGCAATGCAACAAGCTCAGGCGAACACCTCAGGTGCATTGGATGGTTCGGTGTCACTTGACCCTGAGACGCTCGGCTTTGAAGGTAAGGCGGTTCAGCTGGTTTCAATTGATGAGCTGGAAGTCATTGATACCAAGTTGGCGCAAGGCAAACCTCTGAGCGAACAAGAAATCAATGTCATTGAAGGTTTGAGAACGGGTGACGTCGTCGCGGATATTCCTGAGCAAGAGCTAGCCCAGTTGGTTGCGCTGCCAACGGACGTGAAAGCCATTCTTGCGGAGCAAAATACAACGCAGCATAACAATGTACGAAACGGCAGTGAACGAACAGCTGCTGCAGTCGCGATCGGGCAACAAGCACAATACGTAAACGCGCAAGAGATGAAGCACGCCGCTGCGCAAGCGCCAATGGCTCAACATGCCGATAAACTTACGTCCGCACCAATGCCTGATGCGCTGGTGGCGAATAATTTCAACCCAGCAGTTCAAATGGCTGCTAATGGGGAAGTGAGCCACAAAGCGATCAATGCCGCGTTAAGTGCAGGTGCGTTGAAAGCTACGGCGAGCCAGCAAGATAAGCCAGAGTCGCAATACGGATTAGCAGGACAGCTGCAAGCGGCAGCAGGTCAACAAGGCGTAACAGCCCAACAGCAAACCCGAGCGGAAGCCGCTCAGCAAGCGCAACTGCCTCTGCAATTAACAAAAGAGCTCGCTAATGAGCAAGTGGCGGAAAAAGTACAAATGATGATGTCGAAGAACTTGAAGAACCTCGACATCCGACTTGACCCACCAGAGCTTGGCCGTATGCAAATTCGCATGACGATGAACAACGATTTGGCCAACGTGCATTTTACGGTTACCAACCCACAAGCGCGTGACATTATTGAACAAACGTTGCCTCGTCTACGTGAAATGTTGGCTCAACAAGGGATGCAACTGGCGGATTCCTCGGTTCAGCAGCAAAGCAGTGGACAACAGCAAAGTGGTTACGCAGCGGCTGAACAAAATGGCCAAAGCACGTCTGGACGCGGTTTTTCTGGCCAGTCAGACGAAAACTTTGATGCCGACGTGAATCTTGATTTGAATGTGGTTTCAAAGCGTGATGGAATTAGTTTTTACGCCTAATGTCGTAACCTCAACCATCTTGAACAAGAACAAATAATTAGAGAAAACAATGGCAGAAGAACAGCTACAAGGTGCCGATGCACCAAAAGGTAAAAGCAAGCTACTGATCATCATTATTGCAGTCGTGGTTCTGCTCGGTGGTGGTGGCGCGGCGGCGTTCTTTTTGATGGGATCGGATGATTCGGCTCAAGCCGCAGAGGCAGAGTCACAGCAAACACAGGCCGCAGCGGCTAACCCAATTGCGTACGTGAATCTTCCGCAACCGTTCATTTTTAACGTGACGGGTGACCGTCGCGATAGACTGGTGCAAATCAAAGCGCAGCTTATGGTACGTGGCTCAGAGAATGAGCAGTTGGCGCGTTACCATTCTCCGTTGGTTGAGAGCTCTTTGTTATCAACATTTGCATCGGCAACGGTAGAGCAGCTTCGTTCTCCAACGGGTCGAGTAGAACTGCGAGACCGAGCTTCCGAAGATATTAAAGCAGCTTTAAATGCTGCGGTCGGCAAGCCAGTGATTGAAAAAGTACTGTTTACAGATTTTGTTATTCAATAGGTAAAACGTGACCGATCTATTAAGCCAAGACGAAATTGATGCGCTACTGCACGGGGTTGATGATGTCGATGACATTGATGAGCCCTTAGATAACGACACGGAAGGTGCCGTCAGTTTCGATTTCTCGTCTCAAGACAGGATTGTCCGTGGTCGAATGCCAACGCTCGAACTGATTAACGAGCGTTTTGCACGACACATGCGGATCAGTCTGTTTAACATGCTGCGCAAAACGGCCGAAGTGTCGATCAACGGCGTACAGATGATGAAGTTTGGCGAGTACCAAAATACGTTGTACGTGCCCACCAGTTTGAACATGGTTCGCTTCCGTCCTCTTAAAGGTACGGCATTGATTACCATGGAAGCGCGTCTCGTCTTCATTCTGGTAGAAAACTTCTTTGGTGGCGATGGCCGCTTCCACGCCAAAATCGAAGGCCGTGAATTTACGCCAACTGAGCGTCGCATTATCCAGCTACTGCTGAAAATTGTGTTTGAAGACTACAAAGAAGCGTGGTCGCCAGTCATGGGCGTCGAGTTTGAATACCTCGATTCTGAAGTAAACCCAAGCATGGCAAACATCGTGAGCCCGACCGAAGTGATTGTCGTGAGCTCATTCCATATTGAAGTGGATGGCGGTGGCGGTGACTTCCATGTCGTAATGCCGTATTCCATGGTCGAGCCAATCCGCGAGTTGCTCGATGCTGGTGTTCAGTCGGACAAGATGGAAACTGACGTACGTTGGAGTTCAGCGCTGCGCGAAGAGATCATGGACTGTCCGGTGAACTTCCGAGTGAATTTGCTGGAAAAAGACATATCGTTGCGCGATTTGATGGAGCTGCAACCAGGCGACATTATTCCGATTGAAATGCCTGAGCACGCAACCATGTTCATCGAAGATTTACCGACTTACCGCGTAAAAATGGGTCGCTCTGAAGACAAGCTTGCCGTACAAGTCTCTCAAGAGATTGAACGCCCACACGTAGTGAAAACTGATTTAGCCTTCTTGGGCAAAGACATCATGTCTGAGCTTGAGAATGACGATGATAGAGATGATTAAGACTCCTTATTCTTTGATTTGATTGAGTAAGGCTTAACACAGGATAGAAAAATGGAACCAAGTGACGATCAAAAGCTAGCAGACGAATGGGCAGCCGCTCTTGGCGAAGACCCGTCTGCACCTTCTATTGATGTAGATGAAGTATTGGCAGCGCCACTGGAAGAGCTGAAAGATACTTCTCGACCAATTACCGACGATGAACGTCGTAAACTCGATACCATCATGGACATTCCCGTTACCATCTCGATGGAAGTGGGACGTTCGCAAATCAGCATTCGTAACCTATTGCAATTGAACCAAGGTTCGGTCGTAGAGCTAGACCGCCTAGCGGGTGAATCGCTTGATGTCTTGGTGAACGGTACGTTGATTGCGCACGGCGAAGTCGTGGTGGTGAACGACAAGTTTGGTATCCGTTTGACTGATGTGATCAGCCAAACTGAACGCATCAAAAAGCTGCGTTAATATGACAAGTTCAATCACAAAGAGATTGAAGCAAATCACAGGAGCACTCGGTTTAATGCTGAGTGCTCCTTATGCATTTGCGGCTGCACCCAGTAATCTCGATTTAGCGACCACCTTGGGTTCACTTGTGCTGGTTATTGGTGTCATTTTGCTGTTGGCATGGTTGCTTAAACGCATGCAAGTGCCGGCGTTAGGGCAGCAAAAAGGTTTACGCATCGTGAGCCAATTACCTGTCGGCACCAAAGAGCGAATCGCCGTGGTTCAGGTTGGAGAAGAGCAGTTTTTGGTGGGCATCACCAGTCAATCGATCCAAACCTTAGCCAAGCTAGAAAAGCCATTGAAAGAGGAAGAGTTGGCGACCAATGCTTTTGCCAGTCAGTTCAGCCAACTGATCAAGAAAAATGACAAAGGGTAATCCAATCTGTCTGCTTTTTAGCACTTTGGTGCTACTGGTTGGCGTGCTGTTTTCTTCATTTTCGTTTGCTGAGGCAGAGGAATCACCGCTGCCTGCGAATTTAGCAGAAGGGAGCAGTGTGACGGTTCAGGCCATGCAAAGCGATACCGGAGCAAGTCGCTCTATGTCGGTTGGCAACGGTGCTGGTATTCCAGCTTTCACCATGACCACCAATCCGGATGGCAGTGAAGACTATTCTGTTACGTTGCAAATTCTCGCCTTAATGACCATGCTGGGCTTCTTGCCAGCAATGGTGATTTTGATGACGTCTTTCACCCGAATTGTGGTGGTAATGTCGATTCTGCGTCAGGCGATGGGCTTACAACAAACACCATCGAATCAGGTGATCATTGGCATCGCGCTTTTCTTGACCTTCTTTGTCATGTCTCCTGTGCTCAACGAAATCAATGACACGGCTATCCAGCCATACCTCAACGAACAAGTGACAGCGCGCGAAGCATTCGATGCAGCGCAAGTGCCGATGAAGGCCTTCATGCTTAAGCAAACGCGTATTAAGGATTTGGAAACCTTCGTAAATATGTCGGGCGAGCAAGTAACCAATCCAGAAGATGTGTCGATGGCGGTGTTGATTCCCGCTTTTATCACCTCGGAGCTGAAAACGGCCTTCCAAATCGGTTTCATGTTGTTTCTGCCGTTCTTGATCATCGACTTGGTGGTGGCATCGGTTTTGATGGCCATGGGTATGATGATGCTATCGCCAATGATTGTATCGCTGCCGTTTAAGTTAATGCTGTTTGTGTTGGTGGATGGTTGGAACTTGATATTGTCGACCTTAGCCGGCAGTTTTGCCCTTTAGATTGGCACAGAGAAAAGAGGTAAGACATGACTCCTGAAATGTTTGTCGAGCTTTTCCGTGAAGCACTGTGGATGGTGTTGATCATGGTCTGTGCCATTATTATCCCCAGTTTGCTCATCGGTTTGGTCGTGGCGATTTTTCAAGCCGCGACGTCAATTAACGAACAGACATTAAGCTTCTTACCTCGTTTGATCGTGACTTTGTTAGCTTTGATGCTGTTTGGTCACTGGATGACGCAAATGCTGATGGAATATTTCTTCGGCTTGATTGAGCGCTTGCCTCAGGTTCTGTACTAGAGGCTGGTATGGAGTATCCCACTCAAATCATCTTAGACTGGATAGCCAATTATTTTTGGCCGTACGTTCGTATCTCGTCTATGTTGATGGTGATGACCGTTACTGGCGCTCGCTTTGTTTCTCCTCGTATTCGTTTGTATCTCGGCCTTGCGATTACTTTTGCCGTGATGCCCGCTATTCCTGCCGTTCCGCAAGACATTCAACTGCTCTCATTTCGTGGTTTTATGACCATCGCAGAGCAGATGATCATTGGCGTCGCGATGGGCATGGTGACGCAATTTATGATCCAAACGTTTGTGTTGCTCGGGCAAATCCTTGGTATGCAATCGAGCTTGGGTTTTGCGTCGATGGTCGATCCTGCCAATGGTCAGAACACGCCATTGCTTGGTCAATTATTCATGTTCTTGACCACCATGTTTTTCCTCGCAACCGATGGTCACTTAAAAATGCTGCAACTGGTGGTGTTCAGCTTTAAAACCCTACCGATAGGGTCGGGCACGCTTACCGCGGTGGATTTTCGTGATATGGCGGGTTGGCTTGGCATTATGTTCAAAACTGCTCTGAGTATGTCGCTATCAGGCATCATCGCGCTGCTTACTATCAACTTGTCGTTTGGTGTAATGACGCGTGCCGCGCCTCAGCTGAACATTTTCTCGCTCGGCTTTGCGTTTGCATTGATGGTGGGTCTATTGATTTGCTGGTACATCTTGGCTGGTCTATACAGTCATTATGAATTGTACTGGGCATTAGGTGAGGAGCAGATTTGTAGCCTCATTCGCTTGGATTGTTAGGAGGCTGGTTTGGCAGAGTCAGACGGTCAGGAACGCACCGAAGAAGCCACGCCCCGACGGTTACAACAAGCCAGAGAAAAGGGGCAGGTCGCACGCTCAAAAGAGCTCGCATCGGCGTCAGTGCTGATTGTGGGTGCTATCGCTCTGATGTGGTTTGGCGAGTCACTCGCACGTTCGCTGTTTTCCATTATGAGTCGTTTGTTCGACCTCAAACGCGACGAAATCTTTGATACCACAAAGCTGTTTGATATCGCATTAGGCGCAATGACAGATTTGCTTTTTCCACTGTTTCTCATCCTTATCACGTTGTTTGTGGCGGCGACGATTGGTGCTGCAGGGGTTGGGGGCATTAGCTTTTCTGCCGAAGCGGCAATGCCTAAGCTGTCCAAAATGAACCCTCTGAGCGGTTTAAAACGCATGGTGGGCATGCAAAGTTGGGTTGAACTGATCAAATCGATCTTGAAAGTGGTGTTGGTGACAGGCGTTGCCATGTATTTGATCCAAGCATCGCAAGCGGATTTGATCCAACTTAGCATGGATGTTTATCCGCAGAATATTTTCCACGCGCTGGATATTTTGCTCAACTTCATCTTGTTGATCAGCTGCTCGTTATTGATTGTTGTGGCCATCGATATACCGTTCCAGATTTGGCAGCACGCCGATCAGTTGAAGATGACCAAGCAAGAAGTGAAAGACGAATACAAAGAAACCGAAGGTAAGCCAGAGGTGAAAGGTCGTATTCGTATGCTGCAAAGGGAAGCGGCACAACGCCGGATGATGGCCGATGTGCCTCAAGCTGACGTTATCGTCACCAACCCGGAGCACTATTCAGTGGCGCTGCGTTATAAGCAGAAAACAGATCGTGCGCCAGTCGTGATTGCGAAAGGTACGGATCACATGGCGATGAAAATTCGAGAAGTGGCGCGTGAGCACGACATTACGATTGTGCCTGCTCCGCCACTTGCACGTGCGCTTTACCATACCACTGAGTTGGAACAAGAAATTCCTGACGGTCTGTTTACCGCGGTCGCGCAAGTGCTGGCGTTTGTGTTCCAGTTAAAACAGTACCGCAAACGTGGTGGTCAGCGACCGAAAATTCAAGATTATGACTTGCCAATCCCGCCGGAACATCGTCATTAATCGTGCAAAAAGCAAAATTAAGAAAAATATAAAACAATCAATGGATTGTGCTGTTATTTAGCTTTGAGTCATTATTTTGGCGTTGATTTTGGTACATAGATTGCTTAAGTCGACTAATTATCAACTATACCTAAACTTTTAGGCGAAAGTGGTCGCGTATAAACATTAGACATACGTATTAAAGTGCGTATTCGCGTGACGCTTCAATTCGATTGAGATACCTCGCAGTATGAAGTTAAGCCTGCCGTTTGCAGATAAATTGCCACGAATTCGTCAGCGTGAGATGCCAGCTATTGGCGCGCCTGTCATGGTTTTGGCCACCCTTGCGATGGTGGTATTACCGATACCCGCGTTCCTACTGGATATGTTCTTCACCTTTAACATCGCCTTAGCCATGGTGGTGTTGTTGGTGACGGTATACACACGCCGTCCGTTAGATTTCGCCGCGTTCCCAACGGTGCTGCTGATCGCAACGTTGTTGCGTTTGGCGCTGAACGTTGCGTCTACCCGTGTCGTGTTACTTCATGGTCATGAAGGGGGCAATGCGGCAGGTAATGTTATCGAGGCGTTTGGTAACGTTGTAATTGGCGGTAACTACGCAGTCGGTTTGGTCGTCTTCCTCATCTTGATGATCATTAACTTTATGGTTGTGACCAAAGGTGCGGGGCGTATTTCGGAGGTGAGCGCTCGTTTCACCCTTGATGCGTTGCCTGGTAAACAGATGGCGATTGATGCGGACTTAAACGCAGGCCTTATCGACCAAGAGCAAGCGCGCGTGCGTCGTTTTGAAGTGACCAAAGAGGCAGATTTCTACGGCTCAATGGATGGTGCGTCTAAGTTTGTAAAAGGCGATGCGATAGCCGGTATTTTGATTCTGTTTATCAACATCATCGGCGGTCTGTCGATTGGTATGGCGCAGTACGGGTTAGGCTTTGGTGAAGCGATCCAAATCTATACCTTGCTAACGATTGGTGATGGTCTGGTTGCTCAAATTCCATC
This sequence comes from Vibrio sp. YQ_11, assembly GCF_043103065.1. NCBI lineage: Bacteria > Pseudomonadati > Pseudomonadota > Gammaproteobacteria > Vibrionales > Vibrionaceae > Vibrio > Vibrio sp. YQ_11. Next base: position 24,509 of record NZ_JBICJM010000045.1, read on the forward strand.
GCTATTGCTGTCGATTGCAGCGGCGATGATGGTAACGCGCCAAAACACCGATGAAGACATGGGCGAGCAGTTGGTTTTCCAAATGTTCGACAACCCGAAAGCGTTGATGATCACGGCGGCAATTTTGGGCGTGATGGGTATCGTACCGGGTATGCCGCATTTTGCTTTCTTAACGTTGGCCGTTGCTGCTGGCACGGGTGCTTACTTAATTGACAAGCGTCAGAAGCAAAAAGCAAAAGAACCAGCATTACCTGCGAAAGCAGAAGATGGCAGCGAGCCGATTTCTCAACGTGAGTTGTCATGGGATGACGTTCAACCTGTTGATATTATTGGTTTAGAAGTGGGGTATCGATTAATCCCGCTGGTGGATCGTGACCAAGGCGGAGAGTTATTAGAGCGCGTGAAAGGCGTTCGTAAAAAGCTCTCACAAGATTTTGGTTTCTTGATCCCAGCAGTACACATTCGTGACAACCTTGAGCTGACGCCAAACAGCTACAGAATTACCCTGATGGGCGTTGCTGTGGGTGAAGCGGAAATTCGCCCAGACCAAGAATTGGCGATTAACCCAGGTCAGGTTTACGGCATGATTGATGGCGAACCGACCATGGACCCGGCATTCGGCCTAGAAGCCGTGTGGATTCGTGAAGAGCAGCGCGAGCACGCTCAGGCTCTCGGTTATACCGTGGTGGATTCATCGACGGTATTGGCAACGCATCTAAGTCAGTTATTAACCAACAACGCATCGCAGTTGATTGGTCATGAAGAAGTACAAAATTTATTGGAGATGCTAGGCCGAAGCGCACCGAAATTGGTGGAGAACTTCGTACCGGATCAACTCCCATTAGGTGTGGTGGTGAAAGTGTTGCAGAACTTGTTGAATGAAGCCATTCCAATTCGCGACATTCGTACCATCGTACAAACCTTGGCTGAGTACTCAAGTAAGAGTCAAGAACCTGACATATTAACAGCGGCGGTTCGAATCAGTCTGAAACGCCTAATTGTTCAGGAAATCAATGGTATAGAGCCAGAACTGCCTGTGATTACCTTGATTCCTGAGCTGGAACAAATATTGCATCAAACTATGCAAGCCTCGGGAGGCGAATCTGCTGGCATTGAGCCAGGACTCGCTGAACGTTTGCAGTCTTCACTAAGCCATGCAACGCAAGAGCAAGAGCTGAAGGGCGAACCTGCCGTTCTACTTACGTCTGGCGTGTTGCGATCCACACTGGCTAAGTTTGTGAAGAACACAATACCTAATCTCCGGGTACTGTCTTATCAAGAAATACCGGATGAAAAACAGATCAGAATTGTGCAAGCCGTGGGTAATTAATCTCACGCATCATTAATGGATTCATAGTTTGAAAATAAAGCGATTTTTTGCCAAAGACATGCGATCAGCGCTGCTCCAAGTGAAAGAGGTGTTGGGTGCAGATGCGGTGATCATGTCAAACAAGAAAGTGGCAGGCGGTGTAGCGATTGTTGCTGCAGTGGATAATGAATCCAATCCGTCTTCATCCAGTGCTTCTTCGCAATCAAATCGTGGTGCTTCTAAATCGAATCGCTATAACGAACATCGTCAAATGTCGTCATCAGCGGCCGATCGTTTTCAAGATCGCAGTTTAGATGAAGATAAAATTAGCCTACAAAACAGCAAAGAAAAATCAGGCTCGATGACACAGCGATTCGCGAACATGCTGAAGCAATACAGTGGTGGCGTAGCAGAATCTGACGATCATGTTGCGGAAAACGAAGATTCGTTATCAGCCCTATTGCAACGCCAAAATAAGCACCGCGAAAGCTACAACCAAGAAAAGCCCGTGCCATACCAGCCGGACTCTCCTTTGGCGAAATTGATTGCTCAAGATAACCGTTTTGAGCGACCAACGCCGAAGTTAGATCCTACGCGCTATGACCGTCGTCGCCCATCCTCTGAAGAGCGTGACGAGTCAGCAAAAGAGCTGGAGAACATGCGCGAAGAGATGACCTCGATTCGTCGTCTGCTGGAACATCAAGTCTCCGGCTTAATGTGGCAAGAAGTGGAACGTCGTGAGCCATTAAGAGCCATGCTTATCAAACGCTTAGAGCGTATGGGCGTGTCTCCTGAGCTTGCAGACCAAATGGCATGTTACATCCCAGAAGACACCAAGCCTGCACGTGCGTGGAAGGCGTTGCTGTCACTCGTTGCGGATCAAATTAACATACCAAAGCAAGATATTTTAAAACGTGGTGGTGTGGTTGCATTGCTTGGCCCTACAGGCGTCGGAAAAACGACAACTGTCGCGAAGCTTGCTGCACGCGCAGCCATGGAATACGGTGCCGACAATGTGGCCCTTGTGACAACAGATACATATCGCATAGGTGCACATGAGCAACTCTCCATTTACGGGAGAATTATGGGTTGTCCTGTAAGAGTTGCTAAAGATTCTAACGAATTAGCCGATGTTATATATCAGCTAAGAAACAGAAGACTGATTTTGGTCGATACGGCAGGGATGGGACAAAGAGATGTGAGGCTTTCCGAGCAGCTCGATACCCTAATGCAAGAGAGTGGTGAAGTGATTCATAGCTACCTTGTTTTGCCAGCTACCGCACAACGTCGAGTTCTACAAGAAACTCTTGATCACTTCCGACGCATTCCGCTGTCGGGTTGTATTCTCACTAAGCTTGATGAGTCATTAAGTTTAGGTGAATTCATTAGTGTGGTGATTCAAAACGCAATGCCAGTGGCTTACATAGCAAATGGTCAGCGCGTGCCTGAAGACATTGTGATAGCACAACCAAAATACATGCTTGCGAAAGCAAACGAACTGTTAGAGAAGTCGACAGAGAACGAACCTCACTTTTGGAACAGTGACAACGAAGGACTCTAGGGCGGCGGACTACTATGACTGAGAATATGATACACGATCAAGCAAGCGGCCTCCGTCGCTTAACACAACCATCGTTGACAAAAGTGATTGCTGTTACTGGCGGCAAAGGTGGTGTGGGGAAATCTAACGTAACGCTGGGTCTGGCGATCTGCATGGCTCGCCAAGGCAAAAAGGTGATGGTTCTCGACGCTGACCTAGGTCTGGCTAATGTTGACGTAATGCTCGGAATTCGTTCAAAACGTAACCTGGGACATGTGCTAGCGGGTGAATGTGAGCTAAAAGATGCGATTGTTGAAGGCCCTTATGGTATAAAGATAATCCCTGCAACTTCTGGCACACAAAGCATGACAGAGCTTTCTCATGCTCAACATGCTGGACTCATCCGCGCATTTGGTAGTCTTGAAGATGAAATGGACATCCTGCTAATTGATACAGCAGCTGGCATTTCTGATATGGTTATTAGTTTTTCTCGTGCAGCTCAAGATGTAGTTGTAGTAGTCTGTGACGAACCGACTTCTATCACTGATGCTTATGCACTAATTAAGCTTTTGAGCAAAGAACACCAAGTCCAACGCTTTAAAGTTGTTGCAAATATGGTCAGAAGCTACCGAGAAGGTCGAGAATTGTTTGCAAAGTTGACGCTAGTCACAGAGCGGTTCTTGAATGTAAGCCTTGAGCTCGTAGCATGTATTCCATTAGATGATAAAGTACGACAAGCCGTAAAAAGACAAAAAATTGTCGTTGATGCGTTCCCTCGCTCTCCTGCGGCTTTAGCTATCAGCTCATTGGCAAACAAAGCGCTGATGTGGCCACTGCCGAAAACACCAAGTGGACACTTGGAATTTTTTGTGGAAAGGTTGCTAAATCGTACCGAATTCGCAGAGGACCCTTTTGGTGAATAAAGCGATAACCTATGACCAGCATGGCAAGTTTAATAGTCAGCAAGCGTTCATTGAACGCTACTCTGTGTTGGTTAAGCGTATTGCTCACCACCTGTTAGGCCGTTTACCGCCGAGTGTTCAGGTAGAGGATTTAATTCAGGCCGGCATGATCGGTCTTATCGAAGCTCAGCAGAATTATGATGGTTCTAAAGGTGCGAGCTTTGAAACTTATGCTGGTATCCGCATTCGTGGCGCCATGTTAGATGACATGCGCAAAGGTGACTGGGTACCGCGTTCTGTTCATAAGAATAATCGCGAAATTAATCAAGCGGTCGCAGAGCTGGAAGGCGTGTTAAATCGTGATCCGACAGATTCTGAAGTAGCAGCACATCTCGGGATGTCACTGGATCAATATCATAGTGCTCTGACCGATATAAACTGCTCAAGATTAGTTGGTATTGAAGATTTAGGCGTTTCTGATGATGTGATTTCACCAGCAGATGAAACTGATGACAGCAACCCATTTAAGGGTGTAGCAGATGAATCGTTCAGAAAAGCACTGGTTGAATCAATAAAACAGCTTCCAGAGCGTGAAGCTTTAGTACTTTCGCTTTATTATGATGAAGAACTCAATTTGAAAGAAATTGGTGATGTATTAGGTGTAAGCGAATCTCGTGTAAGCCAAATACTAAGCCAAGCGATGCAACGTTTACGCACCAAGCTCAGTGCGTGGACACAAAATGACTAAAAACACTGATTTTACGATTCAGTGGAGGCAATTTTGAATAAAAACATGAAGATCCTTATTGTTGACGATTTCTCAACAATGCGCCGTATTGTTAAAAACCTGCTTCGTGACTTGGGTTTCAATAACACTCAAGAAGCCGACGACGGTTTAACTGCATTACCAATGCTGAAAAAAGGTGACTTCGATTTTGTTGTAACCGACTGGAATATGCCAGGAATGCAAGGTATCGATCTGCTTAAACACATCCGTGCCGATGCAGAGCTTAAGCACCTTCCTGTACTTATGATCACGGCTGAAGCGAAGCGTGAGCAGATCATCGAAGCTGCTCAAGCAGGTGTAAACGGCTACATTGTTAAGCCATTTACTGCTGCAACACTAAAAGAAAAATTAGAGAAAATTTTCGAACGTTTATAACTCTCTCTTTCTCTTTGTTATTCGAGTCGTTTATTCCAAATAATACATACACATAAAATGACTCGTTTGACGTTTTCGAAGTGATAAGAAGAACTAAACGTAAAAGGGTCTATTCAGAATGATCTCACTAGAGCAGGCGAAGTCGCTCGTTCAAATGCTAGAAAACGGGGAACAAGATCAAGCGAACATGCTTGTTGCCTCGCTATATGAAGGTACAGAGAATCCGGTTTTGCAAGAAATCGGAACACTGACTCGAGACCTTCATGATTCACTAAAGCAGTTCAACCTCGATCAACGCATGACCGAAATAGCTAAAGATGAAATCCCGAATGCTCGGGATCGTCTGCACTATGTGATCGAGAAAACGGAACTGGCAGCAAACAAGACGATGGATGCAGTAGATTGCTGCCTTCCAATCGCCGATAACCTGCATGATTGCCTTCAACAAGTTCGTCCTCAATGGAATGAACTCATGTACGGGCGCATTGAATTAAGCGAATTCAAAGCTCTGTGTCACCGTATCGACAAACTGCTTGTTCAGGTCGAAGGTGATAGCACTGAATTGCGCGGTCAGTTGACCGAAATTCTTATGGCGCAAGACTTCCAAGACTTAACGGGTCAAATTATTCGTCGCGTAATCACGCTGGTAAACGAAGTAGAAGGCCGTTTGGTGGAAATCCTCACCGTATTCTCTGGCCAAAAACCAGCAGAACAGGTTCAAGTTTTGTCAGAACCGGCAGATAAAAAGATTAAACAATCAAGCGAAGCCGAAGGCCCTATTCTTCATCCAGAACTGAGAGAAGATGCGGTTTCATCGCAGGACGAAGTCGATGACTTGTTGTCCAGTCTTGGATTTTAAAGGTAACGTATGAGCTACGATTTAGACGAAGATATCCTTCAGGACTTTCTAATTGAGGCCGGAGAAATCCTAGAGCTGCTTTCTGAGCAGCTGGTTGAGTTAGAAAACAATCCAGAAGACAAAGACTTACTTAATGCTATCTTCCGCGGTTTCCATACCGTGAAAGGTGGTGCCGGTTTCCTATCCTTAGCTGAACTGGTCGACACCTGCCACGGTGCAGAGAACGTGTTCGACGTGTTGCGAAATGGCCAACGTTCTGTAACGCCAAGCCTCATGGATACCATGTTGAAGGCGTTGGATACGGTAAATACCCAGTTCCAAGCTGTGCAAGATCGAGAAGCGTTAGAAGCTGCAGACCCTGCGTTGCTGGATGAACTGCACCGTCTATGTAAGCCTGAGTCTGAAGACGAAGTAGCTACTGTGGTTGAAGAACCTATCGTTACTCCAGAACCAGTTATCCCAGAACCTGCTAACGAAGTGCCAGCTGCCCCTGCAGCCAACACAACGGAGGCGGGTTCTATAGGTTCTGTCGACGAAATTACTCAAGACGAGTTTGAAAAGCTTCTTGATGAGCTGCACGGTAAAGGTGCTGCACCAGGCGCATCGACACCAGCTCCAGCAGCGGCTGCACCTGTTCAAGCAAGTGCGCCTGTTCTGGACAATGGCGATATCACCGATGACGAATTCGAACGTCTTCTCGATGAATTGCATGGTGTTGGTCAGAGCCCTTCAGCTGCAACAGCCGCTCCTGTAGAGACGCCTAAAGCACCAGAACCTGTTGCTCCTGCGGTTTCAGCTGCTTCAGGCGATAGCGACCTGATGACCGATGAAGAGTTTGAGAAGCTGCTTGACGAGCTACACGGTGCGGGCAAAGGCCCAACGCTTGAAGAGCTTGATATGGCAACTAAGCCTGCTTCCGCTCTAGCACCAGAAGCGCCAAAACCAGCACCTGTTGCGCAGCCTGCTCCGGTTTCAACGCCAGCCTCTGCTCCTAAGCCAGCAGCAAAACCTGTGGCGGTGAAAGAGGAGCCAAAAGCGTCTGCACCAGCGGTGAAAAAGCCACAAGCAGAAGCAACGGTACGTGTTGATACTTCAACGCTAGATACCATCATGAACATGGTGGGTGAGCTCGTGTTGGTGCGTAACCGCTTATTAAGTCTTGGTTTGAACAGCGACAATGAAGAAATGTCGAAAGCTGTGGCAAACCTAGACGTTGTTACTGCAGACCTTCAAGGTGCAGTAATGAAAACGCGCATGCAGCCAATTAAGAAAGTATTTGGCCGTTTCCCTCGCGTTGTACGTGACTTGGCGCGTAACCTAAATAAAGACATCGTGCTGGAAATGCGCGGTGAAGAAACCGATCTCGATAAAAACCTAGTAGAAGCGCTAGCGGATCCATTGATCCACTTGGTGCGCAACTCGGTTGACCACGGCATTGAAATGCCAGAAGACCGCGTAAAAGCGGGTAAATCGCGCACTGGTAAAGTCATCTTATCTGCTTCACAAGAAGGTGACCATATCGAATTGGCTATCGTTGATGACGGTGGCGGTATGGATCCTAATAAACTTCGTGGCATTGCGGTAAAACGCGGCATGATGGACGAAGATGCAGCAGCGCGTTTATCGGATAAAGAGTGTTTTAACCTTATCTTCGCCCCTGGCTTCTCAAGTAAAGAGAAAATCTCTGATATTTCAGGCCGCGGTGTGGGTATGGACGTAGTTAAGACGGCGATCAACACCCTAAATGGCTCAATCGACATCGATTCAGAGCTTGGCAAGGGAACAAAGATCACCATCAAAGTGCCACTGACTCTTGCGATTTTGCCGACCTTAATGGTGGGTGTTGGCGGTCATCCGTTTGCACTACCACTTGCGTCAGTAAACGAGATTTTCCACTTAGATTTAAGCCGCACCAACGTGGTAGATGGTCAGTTAACCATCATCGTTCGCGATAAGTCTATTCCACTGTTCTACCTACAAAACTGGTTGGCGTCTAAGTCTCCTCGCGTGGAGCAACGCATCGGTCATGGTCATGTTGTGATTGTGCAGATCGGCAGCCAACGCGTTGGTTTTGTCGTCGACACGCTTATCGGTCAAGAAGAAGTGGTTATCAAGCCATTAGATAACTTATTGCAAGGTACACCTGGTATGGCTGGTGCGACGATTACCAGTGATGGTCACATTGCATTGATTCTTGATGTGCCAGATCTATTGAAGCAATACGCAGCAGCTTCGCGCATCTAAGCTGACGTAAAGAAAAGGAACAAAATGGCGATTAAAGTACTAGTCGTTGATGATTCGAGTTTTTTCCGTCGTCGCGTAAGCGAAATCATCAACTCAGAATCGCGCCTAGAAGTGATTGACGTTGCGGTAAATGGCAGAGAAGCGGTCGAAAAAGCCAAAGCTCTCAAGCCGGACGTCATCACCATGGATATTGAAATGCCAGTTATGGATGGCATTACGGCTGTGCGTGAAATCATGGCCGCATCTCCAACGCCAATTCTGATGTTTTCGTCCCTGACTCATGATGGGGCGAAAGCAACTCTTGATGCGTTGGACGCTGGTGCTCTGGACTTCTTACCGAAGAAGTTTGAAGATATTGCACGTAACCGCGATGAAGCGGTTTCGCTGCTTCAGCAACGTGTCATTCAAATTGCCTCTAAGCGTGCTTTCATGCGCCGTCCTGTAGCGCGTCCAGCTGCTGCAACTAGTGCTGCGCGCCCACTGGCTTCAAGAACCGCTGCGCCTGCCGCATCGGCTCCGGCTCGACCGGCAGCAACCAAGTTCCGCGCATCGGGTAAGAAATACCAGTTAACTGCGATTGGCACATCCACTGGTGGTCCAGTTGCTTTACAAAAAATTCTTACTCGTCTGCCGATGAACTACCCACATCCAATCGTGCTGATTCAGCATATGCCTGCGACATTTACGGCGGCATTTGCAAGTCGATTGAACACGTTGTGTAAGATTCAAGTGAAAGAAGCACAAGACGGTGATGTGTTACAAGCTGGCGTGGCTTACCTAGCGCCAGGCGGCAAGCAAATGATGATTGATGGTCGTGCAGGTGCTGCTCGCCTTCGCATCATTGATGGCGGTGATCGCATGAACTACAAACCGTGTGTGGATGTGACCTTTGGCTCGGCGGCGAAAGTTTACGGCGACAAAGTGCTTTCTATGGTGCTCACCGGAATGGGTGCAGATGGCCGAGAAGGTGCACGTATGCTGAAATCGGCAGGCTCAACCATTTGGGCACAAGACGAAGAAAGCTGTGTGGTTTACGGTATGCCTCAAGCTGTTGCTAAAGCGGGCATTTCTTCTGAAGATTTACCTCTTGACCGAATTGCAGAACGCATGCTGGTGGAAGTGGGTTTAGCGTAGGATAAATCATGATCGTTTGGAGTGTAGCTAACCAAAAAGGTGGGGTAGGTAAAACCACATCAACAGTGACACTAGCAGGTTTGTTGAGCCAGAAAGGTCATCGTGTATTGATGGTCGACACCGATCCTCATGCGTCACTGACGACTTATCTTGGTTACGACTCAGATACCGTGTCATCAAGCTTGTTCGATCTGTTTCAGCTAAAGACGTTCACTCGCGATACGGTTAAGCCGTTGATCTTAGAAACCGAGTTGGAAGGAATGGACATCATTCCTGCGCACATGTCATTGGCTACGCTAGACCGCGTAATGGGTAACCGCAGTGGCATGGGGTTGATTTTGAAGCGCGCACTTCAAGCGGTTTCGCAAGATTACGACTACGTGTTGATCGATTGTCCACCAATCCTTGGTGTGATGATGGTTAATGCACTCGCGGCGAGTGATCGTATCTTGATCCCAGTACAGACTGAGTTCCTCGCGATGAAAGGCTTGGAACGTATGATTCGTACGTTGACGATCATGCAGAAATCACGTCCAGATGGGTTCAAAGTCACCATCGTACCAACCATGTACGACAAGCGAACTCGCGCTTCGTTGCAGACTTTGACGCAACTGAAAAAAGACTACCCGAACCAAGTGTGGACTTCCGCAGTACCGATTGACACCAAGTTCCGAGACGCAAGTTTGAAACACTTACCAGCGTCGCACTTTGCATCCGGTAGCCGTGGTGTGTTTGCGTACAAACAGCTATTGATTTACTTGGAGAGGTTAGCGTTCGATGAGCAGTAACAGCGTACTTTCCAGCGAGCAGGCGCTTGATGATTACTTCAGTGCATTACTCGGTGAAGAAGTTGAGGTGACTGATCTCGAACATGAGCTTGACTTGCTCGCTCAGGAGCTATCCTCTGCAGAGCCAGAGCCAGAGCCAGAGCCAGAGCCAGAGCCAGAGCCAGAGCCAGAGCCAGAGCCAGAGCCAGAGCCAGAGCCAGAGCCAGAGCCAGAGCCAGAGCCAGAGCCAGAGCCAGAGCCAGAGCTCCAGATGCAATACGCAGAGTCAGACTTTTACCAGTTTCGCGAAAACTACGCACCGCAACTGGAAGCGCCGAATTTAGAAGACGTTCAAAGGTTATTGAGTCAACTCGAATCGACCAATGTCGTAGATGAGTTAGACATAGACGACATTTTGGAACAGAACACCATCGACATTGCGATTCACGCAAAGTCGATACAACCAGACGTTGAAGTAGCTGTTGAGTCACCAATAGAAGTGGTTGAAGAAATTCAAGAATGGGTGATAGAAGAGCCTGTTTCTGAAGTAATTCAAACTGAGGTAGCTCAAGTCGAAGCGGTAGAAGTTGTTCCTGAGATAGAACAAGACATCGCGATAGAACAGCAAACCGAAACGCAACTGGAAACCGAGGCGAGCCCGGCGATCCCCAATACGTGGGAAGGCACGCAAAGAAGTGAAGATTTTCAAGTGCTTTACTTTGATGTCAACGAAGTGACATTTGCCGTACCGCTCGACGAATTGGGTGGCATTCATCGCATTACCGAGCTCAACCACCTTATTGGTCGACCAGCCTGGTACTTAGGTTTACAGACGAACCGCGAACAGCAGTTTGATGTCGTCGACACTGCAAAGTGGGTGATGGCAGACAAACTCCGTGGGGATGAATACAAAGATAACTACCAATACGTTGTCATGCTTGGTGAAAGCATGTGGGGTTTGGCCAGTAACCAACTATTGGGTACTGAAACCCTGAATGGCGACAATGTTCGTTGGCGAGAACAAGCGGGTAAACGCCCTTGGCTAGCGGGCATGGTGAAAGAAAAAATGTGTGCTTTAATTCATGTCCAAGCACTTATAGACATGCTAAACGCCGGTTTAGATGTAAAATCACTGAATTAGATTTAAGTCGGGAACGACATTAACGAGGATTAACTATGTCTCAAGCTTTTGAAGTAGAAGTGAAGAAAGATACATCGAATGACGAAGTTCTTCAGTGGGTGACGTTCCAACTAGAAGAAGAAACGTACGGCATCAATGTAATGCAAGTTCGTGAAGTTCTTCGTTACACTGAAATTGCTCCAGTTCCAGGTGCGCCAGATTACGTACTAGGTATCATCAACCTACGTGGTAACGTTGTAACGGTTATCGATACACGTTCACGCTTCGGTTTGATGGAAGGCGAAGTAACTGATAACACACGTATCATCGTGATCGAATCAGAGCGTCAAGTTATCGGCATCTTGGTAGATAGCGTTGCTGAGGTGGTTTACCTACGTTCTTCTGAGATCGACACTACGCCTTCTGTAGGTACAGACGAAAGCGCGAAATTCATCCAAGGTGTAAGCAACCGTGACGGTAAGCTTCTGATCCTTGTTGATTTGAACAAGCTGCTAACTGACGACGAATGGGACGAGATGGCTCACCTATAATTGGCTGAATGATGATGGCTGAAGATACTTTTTTATCTGTACCATTCCTCGCGGGTGGCGTTGCGTTTATTGTATTGGTGTTGGTTGTGTTGCAGCTGCGCATTCGTGCTAGTTTGCAAAAGCAAATGGACCAACAGCGAGCGCAGGCACGACACGCGGATAAAGAAGTGCAGAAGCTGAACAAGCAGCTACTAGAGGTACGTTCGGTTGTAGTTGGCCTTGGCCAAAAAGTAACTGAGCAGCAAGATATCATCCAACATCTTAATGAGCGAATTCGCGAACTAGAACACGCTGATACTGATGGTCGCTTATACAGTAGAGCAACCAAAATGGTGCAGTTAGGGGCTGATATCAACGAGCTAATCGAAGAGTGTGAACTGCCAAAAGCAGAAGCAGAGTTGATGCTCTCTTTGCAGAAAAAACTGGCTGGAAAAGAGAAGATCCCGCCATTAAGCAGTCAACCTTCCGATGATTCGAATTACCCACCACGTGGGCGTCGACGATAAAGAGAATAAAAAGAAGCTTCGGCTTCTTTTTTTATATCTAAAATAAAAACTTATAGCCACTTATGGTTAATTTTATCAAAGTGTGACAGTAAGTTAACAAAAATACATGAACTTACATACATCCCTGCTTTCTTATCCTGTTTTGTCACAAGTAAGCTGTGTTAATATAGCCCTTCGTTCCTTATGAAGTTGAAGCCCTATGTTAGAAGTGTCTAACCTGACTGCGATCCGTGATGAAAGGGTCCTGTTTGAAAACCTGCAATTTGAAATTAAGCCTGGTGAGTTAGTCCAGATCGAAGGGCGTAATGGCACAGGTAAAACGACGCTACTGCGCATTATTACAGGGTTAGGCGATAGAGAAGAAGGAATGATCAAGTGGAAAGGTGAAGAGGTTGAAAAATCTCGTGATGTCTTCCACCAAGACTTGCTATTTCTCGGCCATCAAACTGGCGTAAAGCGCGAACTCACCGCATTTGAAAACTTACGTTTTTACCAATCTATTCAAAATAACAGCACTTCCGATGAAGAAATCTTTACTGCTTTAACCCAAGTGGGGCTTGCGGGGCGAGAAGATGTACCTGTAGCACAACTTTCTGCGGGTCAGCAGCGTCGCGTTGCTTTGGCTAGACTTTGGCTAAGTAAGCAGATTTTGTGGATTTTGGATGAACCACTAACAGCAATCGACAAACAAGGTGTCAAAGTGCTTGAAGCTCTGTTTGCTCAGCATGCCGATAACGGTGGCATTGTGATGTTAACGACGCACCAAGATATGTTTGCTGACAGCCCTAAACTTAGAAAAATAAAATTGGGTGATTGATATGATTTCGGCCATGACAACTATTATTCGCCGCGAACTCTTGATTGCATTTCGTCGCCAAGCCGACATTTTGAACCCGCTTTGGTTCTTTATTATTGTTATTACTTTGTTTCCATTGAGTATTGGGCCTGAACCTAATTTGTTAGCACGTATTGCAGCGGGCATTGTTTGGGTTGCCGCATTGCTATCGGCATTATTATCATTAGAACGTCTATTTCGTGATGATTTTCAAGATGGTGCGTTAGAGCAAATGATGCTCATGCCAATTCCCTTGCAACTTGTGGTGATATCTAAGGTCATAGCTCATTGGGTGCTAACGGGATTACCGCTGATTTTGATCAGCCCGCTATTGGCAGTATTACTTTCTCTGGATTTCAACACTTGGTTGTCTGTGGTGCTCACGTTAATGATTGGCACCCCGACACTGAGTTTTATCGGTGCTATTGGTGTGGCGCTGACAGTTGGGTTACAAAAGGGCGGCGTTCTTTTGAGTTTGCTTATTCTTCCGCTCTATATCCCAATTCTGATTTTCGCAACATCGGCGATTGATGCTGCTGCGTTAGGTATGGCGTATAACGGTCAACTGGCGATTTTAGGTGCAATGTTAATGGGCGCGATAACTCTCACGCCATTTGCAATCAGTGCCGCGTTGCGAGTTAGTGTTAACTAACTCAATAAAGTGTCATTAACACGACGCTTGATCAAAGAATTATTATTAAAGCACTGCTACGGTCTCGACCCCTTAGACAGTGTCCCTGAAGTAAGAGTGAGAACTAAACATGTGGAAATGGCTACATCCTTATGCCAAGCCAGAAGCAGCTTACCGTTTGAGTGGTAAGTTCTTACCTTGGTTTTCTGTATTGGCCCTCGTATGCCTAGCGGTAGGTACCGTTTGGGGACTGGCGTTTGCGCCTTCTGATTACCAACAAGGTGACAGTTTCCGAATTATTTATATTCATGTTCCATCTGCTATTTGGTCTATGGGCGTGTACATGTCGATGGCGATTGCTGCCTTTATCGGTTTGGTTTGGCAAGTTCGCTTATCAGATATGGCAGCTCTTGCGATGGCACCGATCGGCGCAGTATTCACCTTTATTGCTCTTCTGACCGGTGCCGTTTGGGGCAAACCGATGTGGGGCACTTGGTGGGTATGGGATGCTCGTCTTACTTCTGAACTTATTCTTCTATTCCTTTACCTTGGTGTGATAGCACTTTACCACGCATTTGATGACCAAAAAACGGCTGCAAAAGCAGCGGGTATTTTGGCTATTGTTGGCGTAGTGAACCTGCCAATCATCCACTTCTCTGTCGAGTGGTGGAACACGCTTCACCAAGGCGCAACAATTACGAAATTCGAACAACCTTCAATTTCATCCGACATGCTTTGGCCACTGTTGTTGAACATCTTTGGTTTTGCGTTCTTCTTTGGTGCTGTGACTATGGTGCGTTTCCGTAACGAAATCATCAGTAAAGAAAGTCATCGCCCTTGGGTTCGCGATCTCGCAACAGACAAAACTCAGTGAGGTAATTAACGATGCACTTTGAATCTCTGAGCGACTTTTTTGCCATGGGTGGCTATGCGTCATACGTATGGAGCGCGTTCGGCATTACTTTTTTATCGATGCTTATCCTTCTAATCACCAGCCTACGTCGCGGTGATGCATTAATGAAAGAAGTGAAAGCGAAAATTGACCGTCAAGCGCGTATTGACGCAGCAAAGAATATGGAGAACACCTTATGAACCCGAGACGTAAAAAGAGGCTAGGTATTGTTCTGGCGATCTTTATCGGTATCAGTGCCACCATCGGTTTAATGCTATATGCGCTTAACCAAAATATGGACCTTTTCTACACGCCAACTGAACTGGTCAACGGTAAGCCAGATGGTACTAAACCTGAGGTTGGTCAGCGTCTTCGTATTGGTGGTATGGTGGTTGTAGGCTCGGTTCGTCGTGATCCTAACTCTCTTAAAGTGAGCTTTGATCTGCATGATGTGGGTCCCAAAGTAACGATCACTTACGAAGGTATTCTTCCTGATTTGTTCCGTGAAGGGCAGGGCATCGTTGCGCAAGGTGTTCTAAAAGACGCAACGACAGTTGAAGCGTTTGAAGTTCTCGCTAAACACGACGAAGAATACATGCCGCCTGAAATTGCAGAAGCCATGAAGAAAACGCATGAACCATTGCAATACAGCAGTGAACAAAAACAAGGAAGCGGCGAATGATTGCTGAAATCGGCCATTTTGCCCTCATTTTATCTTTAGCGATGGCGGTACTGCTTTCTGTACTGCCGCTATGGGGCGCATCAAACAATAATACGATGCTGATGAATACCGCTCGACCGCTGTCTTGGTCGATGTTCATCATGCTGTTTTTCTCGTTCGTGATTTTGTGTTGGGGTTTTTATACTAACGATTTCACTCTGCAATACGTAGCAAGTAACTCAAACAGCCAACTGCCTTGGTACTACCGTTTGACAGCGGTATGGGGTGCACACGAAGGTTCCCTATTGCTTTGGGTGCTTATCCAAGCAGGTTGGACTGTCGCGGTTGCTACATTCAGCCGCGGTATGCCACAAGAGTCGGTTGCACGTGTACTTGCCGTAATGGGTATG
Organism: Vibrio sp. YQ_11; assembly: GCF_043103065.1. Classification (NCBI taxonomy): domain Bacteria; kingdom Pseudomonadati; phylum Pseudomonadota; class Gammaproteobacteria; order Vibrionales; family Vibrionaceae; genus Vibrio; species Vibrio sp. YQ_11. Next base: position 40,032 of record NZ_JBICJM010000045.1, read on the forward strand.
ATCTCAGTAGGTTTCCTACTGTTTATTATCTTAACGTCAAACCCATTCCTACGTACGTTACCGTTCTTCCCTGTTGATGGTCGAGATTTGAACCCGCTTCTGCAAGACCCAGGGCTGATTGTGCATCCACCAATGCTGTACATGGGTTACGTCGGTTTCTCTGTTGCGTTTTCGTTCGCGATTGCTTCTCTAATGACAGGTCGTCTTGATACAGCATGGGCGCGCTGGTCTCGTCCTTGGACAACGGCGGCTTGGGTATTCCTAACTTTGGGTATCGCACTAGGTTCTTGGTGGGCTTATTACGAACTTGGCTGGGGCGGCTGGTGGTTCTGGGATCCAGTAGAAAACGCATCCTTTATGCCTTGGCTAGCAGGCACTGCACTCATGCACTCGCTAGCAGTAACGGAAAAACGCGGTACATTTAAAGCTTGGACAGTATTGCTAGCGATCTCTGCATTCTCGTTGAGTTTGTTAGGTACTTTTTTAGTTCGTTCGGGCATTTTGGTGTCAGTACACGCGTTCGCGTCCGATCCTTCTCGCGGTATGTTTATCCTGGGTTTCCTTGTCTTCGTTATCGGTGGCTCTTTACTGCTATTCGCGGTGAAAGGTGCGGCGGTACGTGTTCGTGGTAACTTTGATTTAGTGTCGCGCGAAAATGCACTTCTTGCCAATAACGTCTTGCTGATTGCTGCACTTGTGGTTGTCTTAGTTGGTACGTTGTTGCCATTGGTTCACAAGCAGCTCGGTTTGGGCTCGGTTTCTATCGGTGCCCCATTCTTCGATATGCTATTTGCATGGCTGATGATGCCGTTTGCCTTCTTGCTAGGTATCGGTCCTCTTATCCGTTGGAAGCGTGACCAGTTATCTTCGATTGTGAAGCCTATGCTTGTGTCGGGCTCTGTGTCTCTGGCGTTGGCGGCGGTTTGTGTATTCCTATTTGCTGATTTCTTCTCAGTGATGGCGTACATCGGCTGGGTTATGTCGATTTGGATCGTAGCAATGCATGCGTTCGAATTGCATGAGCGTGCGACGCACCGTCACAGTTTTGCTGAAGGTGTTCGTAAGCTTCCACGTAGCCACTGGGCGATGATGTTTGGTCATATCGGTCTTGCTGTGACGATCATTGGTATCGCTATGGTACAAAACTACAGCATTGAGCGTGATGTGCGTTTAGCGCCAGGTGAACACTTCCAAATCGAAGGTTATGATTTCTACTTCTCAGGTCTTCGTGATAAAGACGGTCCGAACTACGATGGTTACATCGCTGATTTCGAAATCACGCACGATGGTAAGTACATCAATACACTTCATGCCGAGAAGCGTTTCTACCGCACCGCGAAGTCGATGATGACAGAAGCGGCCATTGACCGTGGCATCACTCGTGACCTATACATCGCGATGGGTGAGCGTTTGGAAGACAACCGTTCTTGGGCGGTGCGCATTTACTACAAACCGTTCGTACGTTGGATCTGGGCTGGCTCTTTGATCATGGCATTAGGCGGCGCACTAGCGATTTCTGATAAGCGTTACCGCTTCCGTAAGTCATCGAAAAAGAACGCAAAGTCAAACGAGCAGGTAGCATAAAATGAATAAGAAAATCTTGTTTATCCCGTTGGTTGCTTTCTTAGTTCTGGCTGGGATCTTCGCAACACAGTTGGTTCGTAACCAAGATGGGGACGATCCCACAAAGTTGGAATCTGTTTTAGTTGGCAAACCTGTTCCTAAGTTTCACTTAGAAGACTTGGCCGAACCGGGTAAACAGTACGATCAGTCGATTTTTAAAGGTGAGCCTCTACTGTTAAATGTGTGGGCTACATGGTGTCCTACCTGTTACGCAGAGCATAAATATCTCAACGAACTTGCTGGTAAAGGCGTGAAGATCATCGGTATGAACTACAAAGATGATCGAAACAAAGCGATCGGTTGGTTGAACGATTTAGGTAACCCATACCTAATTAGTCTGTTCGATGGCAGCGGGATGTTGGGTCTGGATCTTGGTGTGTACGGCGCACCAGAAACCTTCATTATCGATGCGAATGGTGTCATTCGTTACCGTCATGTAGGTGATGTTAACCCTCGAAATTGGGCTGACACGTTAGCACCGATGTACAACCAGCTGGTTGAGGAGGCGAAGCAATGAGAAAAGTGATTTTAGCAGTGTTTGCAGCTCTAACATTCTCGTTGGCGGCACATGCTGCAATTGAAGTGTATGAGTTTGACAACTTAGAGCAGGAGCAACAGTTCAAAGAGCTAGGACACACATTGCGCTGCCCTAAATGTCAGAACAACACCATCTCTGATTCGAATGCCGAACTTGCTCAAGACTTGCGCCACAAGGTCTACGAAATGACGAAAGAGGGCAAGTCAAAAGAAGAGATCGTCGATTACATGATCGCGCGCTACGGCAACTTCGTGACTTACAATCCGCCATTCACTATGTCGACAGCGATTTTATGGCTTGGTCCACTGGCTGTGGTTTTGGGCGGTTTTGGTTTGATCGTGCTTCGTAGCCGAAAGTCAAAAGCAAAAGTCACAGCAAACAACGACGAGAAATGGGACGAGCAAAAAGAAGCGCGTTTAAAAGCGCTGCTTGAAGAAGAGAATAACGGAGATAATAAGTAATGACTCTATTTTGGATTTCCACCGTTATTCTTACGTTGATTGCTTGTGCGTTAGTTGCGCTGCCTCTTCTGAAGCAGAAAGCAAACAACGACGACATCTTACGTGATGAGTTGAACAAAGCTTTTTATAAAGATCGTCTTTCTGAGCTTCAAGAAGAAACAGAAGAAGGTCTTGTCGAGAGTCAAGAAGATCTGATTTCTGATCTTAAGCAGTCACTTTTGGATGATATTCCTGCACAGAAAATGAGTCAGGAAACCAAAGTCTCGCCGATGGCAGTGCTTATTCCTTCTGTGATTCTTACGGTTGCGTTAAGTTACGGGCTTTATTACAAGTTTGGCGCATCTCAAGATGTTGTGAAATGGCAAGAGGTTACGTCTAACTTGCCAGAGCTTTCTAAGAAGCTGATGTCGTCGTCTTCTGAACCTCTGAGCGATGATGAAATGGCTGATTTAACGTTGGCACTGCGCACGCGCCTGCATTATCAACCAGAAGATTCAACCGGTTGGTTGCTACTCGGTCGTATTGCATTAGCGAACCGCGATGTGACGACAGCCATCGATTCTATGAAAAAGTCGTATGCTCTTGAGCCAAAAGATCCTGACGTCATGTTAGGTTACGCTCAGGCGTTAATGCTTTCTCAAGACGAGATGGACCAAGCAACGGCTCGTTCTTTACTTGGTAAGCTCATGCAACAAGATTACGTGGATTTACGCGTGTTCTCATTGCTCGCATTTGATGCATTTGAACGTAAAGATTACCCAGCAGCAATTAAATACTGGGGCATCATGCAGCAGATGATCGGTCCTGACGATAGCCGATACGAAAGCCTTTCACGCAGTATCGACCATGCACGCAAACAAATGGGTGAAGTGGTTTCTCCGGATAAAAGCGTAGCAGTAACGATTAATGTCGCACCTGAAGCGCAGCTTGATCCTAACGCGGTATTAATTGTCTCAATTCATCGTGCCGATGGTTCACCAATGCCGGTTGCAGCCGCTCGCTATCCACTTGGTTCGTTCCCACGAACAGTGGTGCTAGATGACGGTAACGCGATGATGCAAGGGCAAAAACTATCATCGTTAGAAAAACTTATCGTGCGTGTACGTGCTGATTCTGATGGCAACGTTGCAACGCGCGACCAAGATTGGCATGGCGAAAGCGATGTGGTTGAATTCGGTCAACCGGTTGCAGTGACCATCAATAAACAGTATCAATAGTTAGTTGTTGTCTCTGATATATGACACTTAGTCAATGTCGGTCCATTTAGTGGTATGACTCTAAACTATCAAGTAAAATGACCAAGGCCAGCATTTGCTGGCCTTGGTTTATATACTCAATTGACTTCTAAAATGTATTTATCGCTAACATTGAGCTTGTTGGTTGTTCATGCATTTGCTTTTTGGCGTTGGTCATACATTTTTAAATGAGGTTACTTAAGTATATTAATAGTCGTTATGGAACATAGAATGTATAACAAGGGTAAATCCTACCTAATGTTACTGTTAGCACTTGGTCTTGTTGGCTGTTCGAGTGCGCCTGAGGAGGCAGTAACACGTGAAGGAGAGACAAATCAAACGACTTCTGATGTGTATGATCCGTTAGAAGGCTTTAACCGCACGATGTGGGAAATCAACTACGAGTACTTAGATCCGTATTTGGTTCGTCCTGTGTCGATCGCGTACGTTGAATACACACCTGTGCCTATTCGTTCCGGTATCGCCAATTTCTTGTCAAACCTTGATGAACCATCAAGCATGGTGAACAACCTTTTGATGGGTAACGGCAGTAAAGCGGTGGATCACTTTAACCGTTTTTGGATTAACTCAACGTTCGGTATTCTCGGTGTATTTGACATCGCAACTGCGGCGGGTATCTCCAAGTATGACAATAAAGAGTTCAGCAGTGCTGTTGGTCATTATGGCGTAGGGAATGGCCCATACTTTATGATACCTGGTTATGGTCCTTATACTCTGCGTGAAGTGACAGATACCGTCGATGGTATGTATCTCCCATTATCTTACTTGAATATTTGGGCTGGTTTAGGGAAGTGGGCATTAGAAGGTTTGGAAAAACGAGCGTTGCTTGTACCGCAAGAAGCACAGCTTGATAGTTCTCCAGATCCTTATGTACTGACTCGAGATGTATACATTCAGCGTCAAAACTTCAAAGCAGAAATCGACACGGTAGAAGAAGTGAATCCGGAAGAGGAAGCGTTGTTAGACGAATATCTAGATGAATTCTAATCGTTGATGTTTCAAATAAAATGAACGCAATAAAAAAGGCTTAGCAAGTGCTAAGCCTTTTTTGTCTCTCGTGTACCGTCCTAAATAAGGTTGACACTTTCCACCCCAAAAATTGGAGAGTGTTATGAAATCAAAAGCTAAAAGAACTCAGCGCGATTATTCCCTCGCTTTTAAACTCACCGTAGTGGATGAGGTTGAAAAAGGAAGCCTCACTTACAAACAAGCTCAAGAGAAGTACGGTATCCAAGGTTGTTCTACGGTTTTAGTTTGGCTTCGTAAACATGGTCGACTAGATTGGTCTAAAGGGACACCTAACTTTATGTCCAAAGGAGACTCAATGGCTGAGTTCAATTCACCTCCCACACCTGAGCAACGTATTAAAGAGCTTGAGAAGCAACTTGAAGATGCACAGCTCAAAGCCGACTTCTTTGAAGCTGTAGTGAACGTTATGGAGCGTGACTATGGCGTTAGAGTGACAAAAAAGCACAAAGATGCGTTGTCCAAGAGAAAACCATAGCGGGGTTGACCGTCACGAAGTTTTGTCAGTTAGTGCAAATCTCTCGTCAAGCTTATTACAAGCAGTGCCAGACTCAATCTCGTTGTGAACATCATG
>NZ_JBICJM010000046.1:0-5851 GCF_043103065.1 Vibrio sp. YQ_11
TTATTTTTAAAGAGCTTTTCTAACATTTTCAGCAACTTAGTTGCTCGTCGTTAGGGGTGCATATCTTACTTCACACCGTGAGAGAGTCAAGCATTTTTTTCAAATTTCTTTTCTCTCAATTTCCGACTCGCTGTGTGACTTTCGTCTCACTCCGTGTCGGTGGATGCGCAGTATAGGGAGTTGAGAAATTAGTACAAGCGTTTTTTGCAAAAAAACTTTCAACCGTTCATTAATCCATCAAAACGCCGAAATTTGCATATTTCTTCGTCACATTTGAGACATATCACAGCAATTGGTTGGAAAAACACCAACCATATACGTAAGATTCATGTGTCTATTCTGTTAAATAGACAATCGATCTCTTTATTATCTATATGTAGTAATCAAAATGACGTCTAAAAAAAATCTGATCCTATGTGCTGGGCTGGCCGTCATTGGGGGAGTGCTATTCTCTCAATTCGCTATTCCACCAGCTTTGAGCTTTCTTATCGGTGTTGCTGCTACTGCTTTTCTATTTTCATTTTCTAGCCAAACACCATCTATTCAACCAACGGAATCTGATCCTTCAACTAAAACGCTGTATGTCGGTAACCTTCCTTATAAAGCAAATGAAAGTCACGTTCGTGATTTATTTGCAGAGTATGGGCAGGTATTTGCTGTGCGCTTAATGAAAGATAAACGCACAGGTAAAAGAAGAGGGTTTGGTTTTGTCGTTATGGCCGCTGCTGATGCAGAACCGGCTATCGCGAAGTTAAATGAAAGGGAATACATGGAGCGAACACTTAAAGTTCGTATTGCTAACGATCCGAAACACCCAGATGGCGATAAATCTGGACTGGATTAAATCCTAATTTCGCCAGACAAATGTTCAGTGCATCTTCTTGCCAAGGAGGTGCACTGGCAAAGATTCGTTTTATCCCTTCTTCTTTCTCTTCAAGCTCACCACAAGAAAGTAATGCTTTAACCCGGCGCGCTATCGCCTCCCCAGAATCAATCAAAACGACGTTGCTACCCAGCACTTGCTGAATTTCGCTTTTGATTAATGGGAAGTGTGTACAACCAAGTACAGCGACGTCTACTTTATTGCATAACGGCGATAAGATACTTTTCAGTTCATCCAAAGGAACACTATCACCACGTAGCTTTTCTTCTGCCATATCAACCAAACGCGTCGAACCTAGCAGTTCAACTGGCTTACCTTGCGCAAAATCGCGGATCAGCTCATGAGTGTATTGACGAGTGACGGTCGCAGGCGTTGCGATTAACCCTACTCCCTGAGTCGCTAGTAAGGAGGCCGGTTTGATGGCAGGCACGACGCCAACAACTGGCACTGATAAGTTGTCACGCAATGACGGCAATACGATTGTACTGGCAGTATTGCACGCAATGACGACGATATCGATGTGATGCTCTGCTACCAATGCGGAAACCAGCTGATTGACGCGCGAGATAAGCACATTCTGATCGAGTTCGCCGTAAGGATAAGCTTCGTTATCGAACAGATAGAAGTAGTCTAAGTGTGGAAGGAGTTGGTGAATTTCTTGGAAAACTGACAGTCCGCCGACACCGGAATCAAACACTAGAACTTTTTTCTTACTTGATGCTCGCACGAGTCTTACCTGATGAATAGAGACTCGGCGATCATACTGGTTAGATTTGTTTTGGCAATGCTTTGGCGCGGTATCTTTGATGGCTAAATCGCTCCCCTATTTCCACTTCAAGCTTAGTCAGTTCTATATGTCCTTGAAATGATGGGGTTGATGTCACCAATGTGTGGAACTCACCATTTTCTCCACATGGATCAATATGACGTGGTAATGACTCGATTAATACTTGGTCATACCAACGACCACACCATTCTGAAGCAAGTGCCTTTCCATCAGTGGTAATCAACATAGTTTTAATTCCACGTGCTATGACTTCCATCGCTAAGCTCAAACTATTCTCCCCTAAGAGAGGAAAGACACATTCCCATCCTGCTGGCTCAATGTAGCTACGACGATAATCGGCAATACCATTGCAGAACATATCGCCGAATGCGACAGCTTCTACGTTCAGCCCACTACTTTGTAATGCATTAACGATGGCCGATTGATAAATGTCGTTACTCGGAAAGACTTCAGGCAGCTCTATAGTAATGAGCGGAAGAGCAAGTAAGTCTGCTTGCATTTGCACGACCTCAAGCGGAGTTGCTTGGAAAGGGACTTCTTTCCCTACGTAAGTCGTGTATAACCCAACCACCTGATAGTCCGGGTTTTCGTTTAAACGCTCTAACGTTAGTGTAGAGTCTTTACCGCTCGACCAGCTGATTACGACACGTTTTGGTTTCGTCATTTTGTTTTCCAGCCATTTTCTGCACACCAATAATGATAAAGACCGCCAATAAGGCGGCCTTTGTTGTATCAAACGCAATTAGAATCGATAGTCAGCGGATACAAAGTACTGACGCCCAGGAGTTGCGTAACCTGAGTACATCTCGTAGTTCTTATCGAAAGCGTTGCTTAGTTTGGCGTTGATGTCCCAACTTGAGTTTACAGCGTAAGAAGCGGTGAAGTTCCATAGGCTGTAGCTCGGTAGTCTTGTACTACCATTAAAGCGCTCACCTTGGTAAAGATACTGCGAACCCAACGTCCATTGGTCAAATGTCGCATAAGCATTCCACTTAGCACCACGCTTGGAGCGGTATGCTAGTTGGGTATCTTCTGCACCAGACTTGTCGACAGGATCTTTGTAATCTAGGTAGAACTCATGAGAGACAATATCAGTATCGAGTTTAACTTCTAGTTCGATACCTTTAATCTCAGCTTCACCAATGTTTTGCATGCCCGCACCTTTCCAGATCAGCATGTTTTCAATTTGGTTGTAATACCCAGTTACAGTCCAATCAACAATCGATGCCACACCAGATAACGATAGTTCCGTGTTTTTTGACTCTTCAGGCTTTAAGTTCGGCATTTCATAGCCAGGGTAATACAAGTCAACAAAGCTAGGCGCACGGAATGCAGTGCCGTGGCTCAGCGTTAATTCGTATCCTTCGTAAACTTTCCAACCTGCTGCGGTTTGCCACGTAGTGTTGTTGCCAAACTGGTTGTTTTCATCATTACGTACGCTGGCTTCGAAGGTCCATGCATTCAATGCATATTGAGCAATTGCGCTGATGCCAATGTTTGTTCTTGGATTCTTCTCTGGGTTGTAGTCTTTCGCTGGTCCCCAGTCACTTGGTGCAAGGTAGCCTTTTGCTAACTTCTCATTACGGTAATCTAAGCCGCCTCCAATACTCAGTTCATCATTGATGCTGTATGAGTTTAGCCAAATTGCATTGAACTGTTCGATGGCCACGTGATCGCCGGTCGACTTACTTTGGCCCGATTTAAGGTCATAGTTGTCTTGTTGACCGTAAGCTAACTTCAACTCAGAAGTGTAAACATCTTTAGAATACTCAAGTGACAAATCTGCACCTACGTATTCCACTTCACCCGTTTTCTTTTCGTGCTTATCTACTGTTCCCCACCCAGGATTGCCATAACTGCTGTTGTCATAGTCGTATTCGTTGCTGTATGTACTAAAGCCAACGTAACCAGAAAAATTATCAGAAAAGTTTTGCTGGTAACCTAATTTAAGGTTCAACGTTTCAAATCCGTGCTCATCGCCATCATTCAAACCCGGCAAAGGTTTAACGTTAAAACCATCCGTTTTCTCGTAACCTAATACCCCTTTGATGTGCTTACCTTCACCTACAGGTTTAGATACGGCAAACGTGCCTTTTTTATGATTGTTGGAGCCATAACCCGCCGACACTCGGCTTGCATCATCATCAATACTTGCTCGAGTAATAATGTTGATTACGCCGGAAATCGCCTCTGAGCCATAGATAGATGCGCGTGCGCCGCGAATGTAGTCGATACGTTCAATAGAGTTGATTGGAAATTGGTTGAAATCGATACCGCCCATGATTGCGCGAGGCATGCGTACACCATCAACCAAAACCAACACTTGGGTGGCACTGCCACCGCGAACAAAAATCGATGCGCTTTGGCCACGGCCACCATATTGAGCAACCTCAATACTAGGCAAAGTACGGAACACATCAAACAAACTGTCAGCTTGCTGACGGCGAATATCTTCTTTCGTTACTGTCACGGTTTGAGCTAGAACAGCACCATCGATTTGCTTGAATCGATTCGCAGTAACTACGATGGTTTCGTCAACAGAAGTTTCTTGGGCCTGTAGATAAGAGACAGGTGAAAGCAACGATGCCAGGGTGATCGCCAATGCGGATTTTTTCATTATATTGTCCTAAATCGCGTAATTCCTTCCGAGCCCTGCCTCCTTAGGCAGTCCAATGCTGTGGCTCAGTTGCTGGCAGGTATTCGGACTGAAGAGCGAGGTTTACACCACCTAGTTGCTCGACTTCCCACATAAACTAATGCAGTGTCGTGATGAGCGTTCGTTCTCTTTTACCGCTGCGCGTCAGTTCTGGATTTTCACCAGATTCCCATTTCAGCCATCTAGATTGCTAGATGCCACCAGCTTGAGGCAAATATTATTCAGCTATTGATTATTTGTCCAGCCAATATTGCCCATAGAAATTGTAACGTTTTGATTAATTTTGCTTTCTCCTCAACCTGTACGCACTACCTTTAAATCAATTCCCGTACAAAACTGGACATACTGTTGAGATTGAATAAAATCTGCGCTCTTAAATTGAATGCACCATAAAAGGTAAGATCATGGCTACTCTTGATGTCAATCCACAACGCTACCAAGAACAACTGGCTGAAAAAGTCGAACGTCTCACTGATATGTTCGCGCCATACAACGTGCCAGAACTGGAAGTATTTGAATCACCAGAGCAGCATTACCGTATGCGTGCTGAGTTCCGTGTTTGGCATGAAGGTGAAGACCTGTACTACATCATGTTCAACCAAGAGACTCGTGAGAAATACCGCGTAGACCAATTCCCAGCAGCCAGCCGTCTGATCAACGATTTGATGCCGCTATTGGTTGAAGCGATGAAAGACAACGAATCCCTACGCCGTAAACTATTCCAAGTCGATTTCCTATCGACGCTAAGCGGTGAGATTCTGGTTTCACTGCTTTACCATCGCCAACTTGATGAAGAGTGGATTGAAAACGCGAAAGCCCTTAAACAGCGTTTAAATGATGAAGGCTTTAACCTAAACATCATTGGTCGCGCACGTAAGATGAAAATCATCCTAGACCGTGACTACGTGATCGAAAAACTGGACGTAAATGGCCAAAGCTACATCTACCAGCAAGTCGAAAACAGCTTCACCCAACCGAATGGCAAAGTAGCAGAGAAGATGTTGGAATGGGCGGTTGACTGTACTCAAGAGAGCACTGGCGACCTACTAGAGCTTTACTGTGGTAACGGCAACTTCTCGTTAGCATTAGCGCAAAACTTCGACCGTGTACTTGCTACTGAGCTTGCTAAGCCTTCGGTAGAATCAGCACAATACAACATTGCAGCGAACAAGATCGACAACGTACAAATCATCCGTATGTCGGCAGAAGAATTTACAGAAGCAATGGAAGGTAAGCGCGAATTCCGTCGTTTAAAAGACAATGGTGTCGATCTGAAGAGCTACAACTGCAACACGATTTTTGTCGATCCACCACGTGCAGGTATGGATGTGGATACGTGCAAAATGGTGCAATGTTACGAGCGCATCATGTACATCTCTTGTAATCCAGAGACCCTAAAAGAAAACTTGGACATTCTAAGTGAAACTCACAATGTGACGCGCTTTGCTCTGTTTGACCAATTCCCTTACACCCACCACATGGAAGCCGGCGTTTTACTAGAACGTAAAGCGTAAGCCACCAGCGA
>NZ_JBICJM010000047.1:0-82798 GCF_043103065.1 Vibrio sp. YQ_11
TTCACAAGGAAACCCTAAAGAGTGGCGCGTCCTGGAGGATTCGAACCTCCGACCGCCTGGTTCGTAGCCAGGTACTCTATCCAGCTGAGCTAAGGACGCGCAATAATCTTTATTTTACTTTGTATAACCCGTTTATCAAACGAATTATTAAATAGTGGCGCGTCCTGGAGGATTCGAACCTCCGACCGCCTGGTTCGTAGCCAGGTACTCTATCCAGCTGAGCTAAGGACGCGCAGATCTTCTTGCTAGGAAGTTGTGAAGTAAATCACATTCATTTCTTGCGAAACAAAAAAAAGGCCATCGGGCCAGTCAATGAATGGCGGTGAAGGAGGGATTCGAACCCTCGATACGGGATAAACCGTATACTCCCTTAGCAGGGGAGCGCCTTCAGCCTCTCGGCCACCTCACCGTTTTCATTGTTATATCTCAAAAGAGATATGGCGCGTCCTGGAGGATTCGAACCTCCGACCGCCTGGTTCGTAGCCAGGTACTCTATCCAGCTGAGCTAAGGACGCACTTTTTGTTGATAAATCAACGTTGCAAGAATGGCGGTGAAGGAGGGATTCGAACCCTCGATACGGGATAAACCGTATACTCCCTTAGCAGGGGAGCGCCTTCAGCCTCTCGGCCACCTCACCGTCTTGCGGAGGCACATATTACGTTTTACCGAAAATATGTCAAACACTTTCTTTGAAAAAAAACGCAAAAAACGCTTAACCGATGCAGATTTAATCAAAGTGACTATAAAACAAACCTTATCACTCTATTATGATGAAAAAAAGAGAATCTTCTCTTAAAAAATGACATTTATCAGAAACTAAAAAGGCTAGCCGATCGGCTAGCCTTTTTCATTCAAACTAAGCTCTGTAAACAGGAGCGACTTAGTAGTTACCTGAAGCAACGTTGCCATTGCCTTTTTCAGCCTGAATGCGCATGTAGATTTCTTCACGGTGAACTGAAACCTCTTTCGGAGCGTTAACACCGATACGTACTTGGTTACCTTTAACACCTAGTACAGTTACAGTCACTTCATCACCAATCATAAGTGTTTCGCCTACGCGGCGAGTCAAAATTAGCATTCTTTGCTCCTTGAGTAATCTCTAAATTTTCTTGCTACAAAGCTATTATCCAACAAAAGTTATATTTTCGTAAACTACCTTGTCACGGAAAATCAGCCTAAAAAGGCATGTTTTTGCTGAATGTTCAATGCTTCACTAGACGTAATGTAAGCATCATGAAGAATGTTTGCTGCTGTATCCACACTCTCAGGTGGCAATACCAGCATCATAGTGAGTGCATTCGTTGCGCAGAAATTGATCGCAATATCTTGCTGAGCCAACAAACCGCATGCATGTTCCACCATTCCATTGACTTCAAGCCCTACAGCGGTTAACAGGCTTACAGCTTCACTATTACGGATTTTATCGCTGAACACCAGATCGAACTTGGCACATGCTTCTTGTTTTATCATGATACCTGTTCGTTCTGTTTCCTCGATCACATTCCAAATGTCTATGCCTAACATCTGACATTGTTTTGTAGCACTAGATAAATGTTCTTTATCGACTTCAATAATGGCAAGGTCACGTTGAATGGCTATACCAGAGACGGCTTGATGGCCTGATTCCCCCTTAACCAAACTGCCTTCATTAACTTCAAAGGTCGAAAGCACGCGTAGCGGTACATTATTCTTCCATGCGAACTGCACAGAAGGTAAATGTAGAACTTTTGCTCCTCGACTTGCCATTGCTTCCATTGAAGGAAAGTCAATGACCGCCATTTTCTGAGCATTTTTCACTACACGTGGGTCACAAGTATAAATACCATCAACGTCGGTAAAGATTTGACACTCGTCAGCGCGCAATGCGCCTGCAAGCGTCACGGCGCTCGTATCAGAGCCGCCTCGACCTAATGTGGTGATATCCCCATTTTCATTCACACCTTGAAAACCTGCGACAATGACGATTTGATCTTGTTCAAGTAAATCCGTAATCGTTGAGGTATCAATATGTTTAATCGTCGCGTCATTGTGTTGATTATCCGTCACAATGTTCGCTTGTGCTCCGGTAAGTGAGCGAGCTACATAGCCCAGTTTATTGAGTGTCATCGCCAATAACGCCATTGACACTTGCTCACCAGCAGAGAGCAAAACATCAAGTTCTCGAGCCGTAGGAACACTATCTACTTGTTTCGCTAGGTCCATTAGTCGGTTTGTTTCGCCTGACATTGCAGACACAACTACGACAACTTGATTACCATCATTTTTCGCCTTAATGATGTGTTCAGCGACCTGGTGGATTCTTTCAATTGAACCCACGGAGGTTCCACCAAACTTTTGCACGATAAGGGGCTTTTTCACCAGTCTTCACCTTCCCAAGACCAAAGTCTCATTCGGACCACTTATATTCCACTAGTTGAAATTATATAAGCGGTAGTTACAACAAAAACCAAGCAGCTTAAATGACCTGGTTATTTTTCGGTCAATTAAACCACTTGGTTACCGTAAAAAAATTACGCCCAATCAAAGAAACTTGATTGAGCGTAAATTCGTTATGTAATGCTTATAAGCGCTCTTCTAGCCAAGGCTGAACAGTTTTGATCGCTTCTGGTAATGCTGACACATCAGTACCACCAGCTTGCGCCATGTCAGGGCGACCACCGCCCTTACCACCAACCTGCTCTGCAACCATTTTAACGAGGTCGCCCGCCTTAACTTTGCCTACCAGATCTTTCGTCACACCAGCAATCAAGCCAACTTTGTCATCAGTTACGTTTGCTAGAAGCACAACACCTGAGCCCATTTGGTTCTTGATGTCGTCAACCATTGTACGTAGGTTTTTGCTATCTGCGCCTTCTAGTGCAGCAACCAGTACTTTCGTGCCGTTTACTTCCACTGCTTTACCCATGATGTTTGCGCTTTCAGCAGCAGCCATCTTGTCTTTAAGCTTCTGAAGTTCTTTTTCTAGCGTTTTCGCTTTTTGTGCAGATTCTGCTAGTTTCTCTTCGTATTTTGCAGCTTGAGCTTCGATCGCATCTAGAGCTGCTTCACCTGTTACTGCTTCAATACGACGGATGCCCGCCGCGATGCCGCTCTCAGAGGTGATCTTGAATAAGCCGATATCGCCAGTGTTAGAAGCGTGGATACCACCACAAAGCTCTGTAGAGAAATCGCCCATAGACAGTACGCGTACTTCATCATCGTACTTCTCGCCAAATAGTGCCATTGCGCCTTTCTTCTTCGCAGACTCAATGTCCATCACGTTGGTTTCAATAACGTGGTTGCGACGAATTTGCGCGTTCACTAGACGTTCAACTTCTTTTAGCTCTGCCGCCGTTACCGCTTCTAGATGAGAGAAGTCAAAACGTAGGTTTTCTGCTTTAACCAAAGAGCCTTTTTGCGTCACGTGCTCACCAAGAACTTGACGAAGTGCGGCGTGTAGCAAGTGCGTTGCTGAGTGGTTTAGAGAGATAGCTGCGCGACGTTCTGCGTCAACGATAGTAGCGACTTCATCGCCTTTCGCTAGAACACCTTCCGCCATAACACCGTGGTGTGCGATTGCGTTGCCTAACTTTTGAGTATCTTCTACTCGGAATACACCAGCTTCAGTGCGGATTTCACCCGCATCACCACATTGACCGCCTGACTCAGCGTAGAATGGGGTTTCACCAAGCACAATGATCGCTTTGTCGCCAGCAGATAGAGAATCCACTTCGTTGCCTTCAACGAACATTGCAGCCACTGAGCTAGAGCCTTTTGTTCCAACGTAGCCACAGAATTCAGTTTGTGTATCAACTTTAATTGCTGCGTTGTAGTCTGTACCGAACTGACCCGCTTCACGCGCACGCTGACGCTGCTCTTCCATTGCTTTCTCGAAGCCTTCTTCGTCAATCGCGAACTCACGTTCACGCGCAACGTCGTTAGTCAAGTCAGCTGGGAAGCCGTAAGTATCGTAAAGTTTGAATACGGTTTCACCGTCGAGCACTTTACCATCTAAGTTATCTAGCGCTTCGTTTAGAATCGCCATACCGCGTTCAAGCGTACGACCGAAGTTTTCTTCTTCGATACGCAGTACTTTTTCTACGACAGCTTGCTGACGTTTCAGTTCTTCACCTGCAGTGCCCATGATGTCAGCTAGTACACCAACCAATTTGTGGAAGAATGCACCTTGCGCACCTAGCTTGTTACCGTGACGAACAGCACGACGAATGATACGACGTAGAACATAGCCACGACCTTCGTTTGAAGGCATAACACCATCAACAATCAGGAATGAACATGAACGGATGTGGTCAGCGATAACGCGTAGCGATTGGTTTGATAGGTCTTCGTAACCGATCACTTCTGCGGCTGCTTTGATAAGAGCTTGGAATACGTCGATTTCGTAGTTTGAGTGAACGCCTTGCATGATTGCAGAGATACGCTCGATACCCATACCTGTATCTACCGACGGTTTTGGTAGCGGTTCCATCGTGCCATCAGCATGACGGTTGAACTGCATGAATACGTTGTTCCAGATCTCGATGAAACGGTCACCATCTTCTTCAGGTGTGCCAGGACGGCCACCCCAGATGTGCTCACCGTGATCGTAGAAAATTTCAGTACATGGACCACAAGGACCAGTGTCACCCATTTGCCAGAAGTTGTCTGACTCGTATGGCTTACCACCTTTCTTGTCGCCAATGCGGATGATGCGATCTGCAGGAACACCTACTTTCTTGTTCCAGATATCGAATGCTTCGTCATCAGTTTCGTAAACGGTCACCAATAGACGGTCTGCAGGCAGCTTAAGAACGTCTGTTAGAAATTCCCAAGCGAATGAAATCGCGTCTTCTTTGAAGTAATCGCCAAAGCTGAAGTTGCCTAGCATTTCAAAGAAAGTATGGTGACGAGCTGTAAAGCCCACGTTTTCCAGGTCGTTGTGTTTACCGCCAGCACGTACACAACGTTGAGCCGTAGTCGCTCGAGTATAGGCTCGTTTTTCCAAGCCTAAGAAACAATCCTTAAATTGGTTCATACCTGCGTTTGTGAACAGCAGGGTTGGGTCGTTATGTGGAACTAACGATGAACTTTCTACGATTTGGTGTCCTTTGCTTTCAAAGAACTTGAGGAACGCGTTACGAACCTCGTCAGTGCTCATGTACATGCAGCTCTTCCTGAAAATAGTCGAGTTAGAATTTTGCCGTATTGTAGATCATGCAATCAGCTGAGACTAGTTTTCTTGCGGAAAAGAGGGGGTAGAAGAAAAAATTTGAAGCAAA
Organism: Vibrio sp. YQ_11; assembly: GCF_043103065.1. NCBI lineage: Bacteria > Pseudomonadati > Pseudomonadota > Gammaproteobacteria > Vibrionales > Vibrionaceae > Vibrio > Vibrio sp. YQ_11. Next base: position 5,260 of record NZ_JBICJM010000047.1, read on the forward strand.
ACAAAAATCAGTGTGAATAATTCACGCCTAATCTTCGTCTTCAAAGCTTAACGCATAGCTAATTTGGTCAAAACTGTAGCCACGATATTGTAAGAAACGAACCTGTTTAGCGTACTCTTTCTGGTCTTTGGCCTTTATTCCTTTAAATTTCTTCTCTGCTGCCAATTTTGCCAATTCAAACCAATCTTGGGGTTCTTCTGCCATTGCTTGTTCAATGACAGATTCTGCAACGCGCTTCTGGTTAAGCTCTTGGCGAATACGACGCTCACCATGACCTTTGTAAACGTGTTGACGCACTTGGCTTTTGGCGTAACGCAAGTCATCCAAATAATTGTGTTCTAAACAAAAGTTAATCGCAGCTTCAATATCAGCCTCTTCATAGCCTTTCATCGCAAGCTTTTGATGGAGCTCATATAAGCCATGATCTCGACGACTAAGTAACTGAATCGCGGCTTCTTTGCTAGATAGCGTCGGTGCTTGTCGCTTTTGGTACATAGTGATCCTAAAGGTAATTTAGCTGTACAGGCTTTTCGTTTGCCTTAAATTTCTTCGATTTTGATTTCGACAAATACAACAAAGCCCTGCAACGCAGGGCTTTGTTTTAGTCTATCAGAAGATTAAAACTCTTCTTCTTGCTCAGGCTTCTCACCGGCAGTAGGTGCTTCTGGTTGAGCTGGAGAAAGTAGCATTTCACGCAGTTTGGTATCGATTGTTTTCGCGATTTCTGGATGCTCACGCAGGTAGTTACAAGCGTTTGCTTTACCTTGACCAATCTTATCGCCATTGTAGCTGTACCAAGCACCCGCTTTTTCTACTAGCTTGTGCTTCACGCCTAAGTCAATCAACTCACCTTCACGGTTAAAGCCTTGGCCATACATGATTTGCGTGTTTGCTTCTTTAAATGGTGCTGCAATCTTGTTCTTAACCACTTTGATACGCGTTTCGTTACCTACAACTTCGTCGCCTTCTTTGATTGCGCCAGTACGACGGATATCTAAACGAACAGAAGCGTAAAACTTAAGCGCATTACCGCCAGTAGTCGTTTCAGGGTTACCGAACATCACACCAATCTTCATACGGATTTGGTTGATGAAGATACACATACAGTTAGACTGTTTCAGGTTACCTGTAAGCTTACGCATTGCTTGAGAAAGCATACGAGCTTGGAGACCCATGTGGCTGTCGCCCATTTCACCTTCGATCTCAGCTTTAGGTGTTAGAGCAGCAACAGAGTCAACAACCATTACGTCGATTGCACCAGAGCGAGCTAATGCATCACAAATCTCTAGAGCTTGCTCACCAGTGTCTGGCTGAGATACCAATAGTGCATCGATATCAACGCCAAGTTTCTTTGCATATACAGGATCTAAAGCGTGCTCTGCATCGATAAACGCACAAGTTTTGCCTTCACGTTGCGCAGCAGCAATAAGTTCAAGAGTTAGTGTTGTTTTACCTGAAGATTCTGGACCGTAAATCTCAACGATACGACCCATTGGTAGACCACCAGCACCCAAAGCGATATCAAGAGAAAGCGAACCCGTTGAAATGGTTTCTACATCCATTGCGCGGTTATCACCAAGGCGCATGATAGAGCCTTTACCGAATTGCTTTTCAATTTGACCTAGCGCAGCGGCGAGCGCTTTCTGTTTGTTCTCGTCCATTACTTTCTCCGATTTATTCATCTTCTTTGGGCGACGAATAGTAATTCATTTTTCTTAAGCAGAAGTTCTGCTCAGCAATAAAAGTCATTATACTGTTGATTCATACAGTGTCCATACCTGTATGAAAAAAATTTGGCTCACAATATCGTGCAGTTTTCTCTAGCCCTTGTTTTCTCTGGGCTTACGCAGTTCCAAAAAATCTAGATTAAGTGTTGGTGCAATTGACTCAATGCATGAATCACCGCTTGTTCGCGAACTTCTGCTCGATTTCCAGAAAAATGCATGGTTTCTACTAACTGCCACCCCTGATTATCTGCAAAGGCAAAACACACCGTTCCAACCGGCTTTTCCTCACTGCCACCACCAGGACCAGCGATGCCACTGATAGACACCCCAATTGTTGCATTGGAATGTTTTAATGCCCCCTGCACCATTTCGATTACAACCGGCTCACTCACTGCGCCATACGCTTCGAGTGTTTGAAACTGCACTCCAAGCATCTCCATTTTGGCCTCATTACTGTACGTAACAAAAGCGCGGTCAAGCCAACCGGAGCTACCTGCAATATCAGTAATTGCGGCTGCAACGCCACCGCCAGTACAGGACTCTGCTGTGGTCAGCACATGCCCATGTCGCGCAAGTAACACACCTAAATCAGCACTTAATTTTGTTGTTTTTTCCATAGCCAAAATGCCCTTTGTCTCTTTTTACTTGATAGGGATTCACGTATCCTAAGCCGCTACGGAAATAAACAAAAGAACTTACCTGTGAAAGCTGAACAAAAACACACTCCGATGATGCAGCAATATCTCAAGCTAAAAGCTGAGAACCCAGAAATTTTGCTGTTCTACCGCATGGGCGATTTCTACGAACTCTTCTATGATGACGCGAAACGAGCGTCTCAACTGCTTGATATTTCATTAACCAAGCGCGGTTCATCGGCCGGAGAACCTATTCCTATGGCGGGAGTGCCATTCCATGCAGTGGAAGGGTATCTCGCGAAACTAGTTCAGCTTGGTGAGTCAGTCGCAATCTGTGAACAAATTGGGGATCCTGCGACGAGCAAAGGTCCTGTTGAGCGTAAAGTAGTACGCATTGTCACGCCAGGCACCGTAACCGATGAGGCACTGCTTTCTGAACGTCTCGATAACTTAATCGCTGCGATTTACCATCACAACGGCAAGTTTGGTTATGCGACGTTAGACGTTACTTCTGGCCGTTTTCAATTAACGGAGCCAGAAACCGAAGAAGCCATGATGGCGGAACTACAACGCACCGCACCGCGTGAGTTGTTGTTCCCTGAAGATTTCGAGCCAGTCCACTTGATGTCGAACCGTAACGGTAACCGTCGTCGCCCTGTATGGGAGTTTGAACTAGATACAGCCAAACAACAGCTGAACCAGCAGTTTGGCACCCGTGATCTTGTCGGTTTTGGTGTTGAGCACGCCTCTCTTGGTTTGTGCGCCGCAGGTTGTTTGATCCAATACGTAAAAGACACACAACGCACTGCTCTACCACATATCCGCTCACTAACGTTTGATCGCCAAGATCACTCTGTAATTTTAGATGCAGCTACGCGTCGCAATCTAGAAATCACCCAAAATTTAGCTGGCGGCACGGACAATACACTCGCCGCAGTTCTCGACCATTGCTCAACCCCGATGGGCAGCCGCATGTTAAAGCGTTGGCTGCATCAACCGATGCGTTGTATTGATACGCTAAACAACCGTCTGGATGCGATTGGTGAAATTAAAGATCAAGGCTTATTTACCGATCTTCAGCCAACTTTAAAACAGATTGGCGATATTGAACGTATCTTAGCGCGTCTTGCTCTACGTTCTGCTCGTCCACGTGATATGGCTCGCCTACGCCATGCCATGCAACAACTTCCTGAACTAGAATCGCTCACTGCATCCTTAACTCATCCATACCTAGTGAAGTTGGCTCAATTTGCTGCGCCAATAGATGAGGTATGTGAACTTCTTGAGCGTGCTATCAAAGAAAACCCGCCGGTAGTGATCCGCGATGGTGGTGTGATTGCAGAAGGCTATAACGAAGAATTGGATGAGTGGCGCAAGCTCGCTGATGGTGCAACCGAGTATCTAGAAAAGCTCGAAGCGGATGAACGCGAGCGTCATGGCATCGATACGCTGAAAGTTGGCTACAACGCCGTACATGGGTTCTTCATTCAGGTAAGCCGTGGCCAAAGCCATTTGGTACCGCCACATTACGTGCGTCGCCAAACTCTGAAAAATGCCGAGCGCTACATTATTCCTGAGCTTAAAGAGCATGAAGACAAAGTTCTGAACTCAAAATCAAAAGCACTCGCACTAGAGAAAAAACTGTGGGAAGAGCTGTTCGATTTGCTGATGCCTCATCTTGAACAAATGCAAAACCTAGCTTCTGCCGTTTCACAGATGGACGTGTTACAAAACCTAGCAGAACGCGCAGACTCATTGGATTATTGCCGCCCTACTCTAGTTAAAGACGCAGGTATTCACATTCAAGCAGGTCGCCACCCGGTAGTAGAGCAAGTCACCTCGGACCCGTTCATTGCTAACCCAATAGAATTAAGCCCAAGCCGTAAAATGCTCATCATCACGGGTCCAAACATGGGGGGTAAATCAACCTACATGCGCCAAACTGCGCTAATTGCGTTGATGGCTCACATCGGCTCTTATGTACCTGCAGAGTCAGCACAAATTGGCTCATTGGATCGCATCTTTACTCGTATCGGTGCTTCAGATGACTTGGCATCAGGTCGTTCAACCTTCATGGTAGAGATGACAGAAACGGCCAACATTCTCCACAACGCAACCAAGAACAGCTTGGTGTTAATGGATGAGATCGGTCGCGGTACCAGTACTTACGATGGTCTTTCATTGGCATGGGCAAGTGCCGAATGGCTTGCAACACAAATTGGCGCGATGACACTTTTCGCTACGCACTATTTTGAACTAACCGAATTACCGAACTTACTACCAAACTTAGCGAATGTTCACCTAGATGCGGTAGAACATGGCGACAGCATTGCTTTCATGCACGCTGTTCAAGAGGGCGCCGCAAGCAAATCATACGGCTTGGCGGTTGCGGGCTTAGCTGGCGTACCTAAAACGGTCATCAAAAATGCTCGTACTAAACTGTCTCAACTAGAGCAACTCGGCCAAGCTAGCGACTCGCCTCGTCCAAGCACTGTGGATGTAGCAAATCAGCTCAGCTTAATCCCTGAACCTAGCGAAATTGAACAAGCGTTATCAAACATCGATCCAGACGACTTAACACCTCGTCAAGCCCTTGAAGAGCTGTATCGTTTGAAGAAAATGCTTTAACGAGAATATCTAATCTCCCCTAAAACAGAAAAGGGCTATGGTTATCCATAGCCCTTTGTGTTTCGAGAAAGCTTAGTATTAATCGTCTTCGACGTTAAACAAGTTTTCCATATTTAGGCCTTGTTTAATTAGGATTTCACGAAGTCGACGTAAACCCTCCACTTGAATTTGACGTACACGCTCACGGGTAAGACCAATCTCTCGTCCCACTTCTTCAAGCGTAGACGGCTCATAGCCAAGCAAACCAAAACGGCGTGCAAGCACTTCTTTTTGTTTTGGATTCAACTCTTCCAACCAATGGATCAAAGACGATTTGATGTCATCATCTTGAGTCGACACTTCTGGATCAGAGTTGTTTGCGTCAGGAATAATATCCAGAAGCGCTTTTTCACCGTCACCACCAATTGGGGTATCAACGGAGCTAATACGCTCGTTAAGACGCAGCATTTTGCTGACATCTTCTACTGGTATATCTAATTGAGCAGCAATTTCTTCTGCAGTTGGTTCATGATCGAGCTTTTGAGAAAGTTCACGCGCAGTACGCAGATAAATGTTCAGCTCTTTCACGACATGAATAGGCAAGCGAATGGTGCGAGTTTGGTTCATCAACGCACGTTCGATCGTTTGACGGATCCACCATGTTGCGTAAGTTGAGAAACGGAAGCCTCTTTCTGGATCGAATTTTTCAACCGCTCGGATCAAACCGAGGTTACCTTCTTCAATAAGATCGAGTAGCGCTAGGCCACGGTTGCTGTACCGACGAGAAATTTTTACTACTAAACGCAAGTTACTTTCGATCATGCGCTTACGAGCCGCTTCATCACCACGCAATGCTCTGCGGGCGTAAAGGACTTCTTCTTCAGCAGTAAGTAGAGGTGAGAAGCCAATTTCACCTAGATACAATTGAGTTGCGTCTAGGCTTTTACTGCTCGCGTCAAACTCTTCACGGACAGCTGTTTTGCCTTCGGTAGTAGATGATGATTTTTCGAGTTCGTTATCAATGGTCGTCTCTGACGCATTGTCGTATTCAAACTCTTCAACTTTGGATACTGTGTTGCTGATACTCATAACGCCTCCCCCTGGCGAGTTAGCAAGACATGACAACTCAATATGTCGCTAAATGATTTCGCAAGTTGTTTTTCAAAGTCTTACGGTAAATAGCGTTTTGGATTCACTGATTTACCTTGGTAGCGAATTTCAAAGTGCAGCTTGACGGATTTTGCGCCTGAACTACCCATGGTCGCAATTTTCTGTCCGCTTTTTACACTCTGACCTTCTGTTACCAGCAGTTTGTCGTTATGTGCGTATGCGCTTAAATAATTGTCGTTATGCTTCACTATAATTAGGTTGCCATAACCTCTTAGCGCATTACCCGAATAAACGACCGTGCCGGCTGCGGTTGAAACGATAGGCTGACCACGCTGTCCTGCGATGTCAATGCCTTTATTTCCCTGTTCTCCCGCCGAGAAGTTCTTGATTACTCTCCCTTTTGTCGGCCACAACCACTTCGATACTTTGTCGTTTTGTACCGTCGTTGTTGGCGGCTTCGGTTTAGTAGGTTGGTTATCTTTTGAACCAACATACTCCTTTGCTTTGGTTTGTTCAACTTTCTTTGGCGGCTCTTTTTGTGCGACTTTAGTCGGAGTTGTTGTAGGCTTTTGACTAGAGTTTTTACTTGAAGTCACAGGCTTTGTCGTCGTCGTTGGCTTCACCACTGGAGGCGGTGTCGTTGTAACTACAGGTACTACAACGGGTTCAACTTTTTGGCCATATTTTGGCGCGACATATTTCGGAGCCCAAAGTTTTAGCTTTTGACCTGGATAAATGGTGTAAGGCTGAGAGAGTTCGTTGTAACGTACAAGATCATTTACATCCTTATCTGTGACGTAAGCAATGAAATAAAGTGTGTCACCTTTCTTTACTTCGTAGTAACTCCCTCTATAACTGCCACGCTCAACGCTCGAATAATCCTTCTTTAAGCTGGAAACAGGCGCAGGTGAGTGAGCCGCGCAACCAACAAGTCCCGCAGCTAATACAAAGCTAATACCAATATGACGCAGTAACTTACTCACCTAACCTCAGATCCTTAAGCCAAATCACCCGCGACAAGAGGAACAAATCGAACCATTTCCACAACGGTAGAAAGGTACTCGTCACCCTTGCGTTCAATTTTAAGTAGTTGCTGCTCAGCATCTCCGACAGGAATTACCATTTTACCGCCATCTTTTAGCTGTGAGAGAAGCGCTTGGGGAATCACTTCTGCAGCAGCGGTAACAATGATAGCGTCAAACGGACCTTTCGTTTCCCATCCTAACCAGCCATCACCATGCTTCGTCGAGACATTGTAGATATCAAGTTGCTTAAGACGACGTTTCGCTTCCCATTGCAAAGATTTGATGCGTTCAACGGAATAAACATGGTCAACGATTCGTGCTAAAACTGCGGTTTGGTATCCAGAACCGGTTCCGATTTCCAAAACGTTACTAGCACGTTGAAGCTCAAGCAGCTCGGTCATGCGAGCGACGATGTAAGGTTGAGAAATAGTTTGTCCCTGACCAATCGGTAGCGCATTGTTATCGTAGGCTTGGTGCATCATCGCTTGAGAAACAAAGCTCTCTCTCGGTAAACAATGCATTGCATCCAAAACGCGTTGATCTTTGATGCCACTGGAGATAAGAAACGCTATCAACCTGTCAGCATGTGGGTTACTCATTACTTCTCTTCCTTCAACCAACTATCCATCGCACGCAGAGACTCATGAGCCGTAAGGTCTACTTGCAGTGGGGTAATAGAAACTCGACCGTGCTCAATCGCATAAAAGTCGGTACCTTCACCCGCATCTTGTTCTTTCCCCGGAGGCCCTAACCAATAGATATCATGCCCACGCGGATCTTTCTGCTTGATCATATTCTCTGCGTGATGACGAGCACCTAAACGGGTCACTTCGATTTCACCAAGACTCTCGAGAGGCAAATCAGGTACGTTTACGTTCAACAAACGGTTGGTTGGGATTGGCGCTGACAAGTGTTGCTCAACCAACTGTCGAGCAATTTTAGCAGCCGACTCAAAATGACGTTTACCAACCAGTGAAAATGCAATGGCTTGCACGCCAAGAAAGTGCCCTTCCATTGCTGCAGCGACGGTACCAGAGTACAGAACGTCATCCCCCAGATTTGCACCATGATTAATGCCAGATAATACAAGATCTGGCAGGTCATCTTTCATCAGCTCATTTAGAGCAAAATGAACGCAATCTGTCGGTGTCCCTTGAACCGAATAAGTATTAGGAGCAATTTCTGTGACTCGCAGAGGTTGTTCCAATGTCAGTGAGTTTGATGCCCCAGAACGATTTCGGTCTGGGGCAACAATGATCACTTCCGCGATGCTTCTCAGCTCATCCGCTAACGCGTGAATTCCTTGAGCATGCACACCGTCGTCATTACTAATTAGAATTCTTAAAGGTTTTGTATTTAGTGAATCCAGTTCCATTAGTATTCTCTTTCTACTTTGACCTCATTCACCAACTCACGAACAATGGATGTGGCAAAAGAGCCTGCATCGAGTGAGAAGGTCAACGTAATATTGTTACCTTCAACGTTCCAAGCTAAGTCTTTTGGTTTGAGTGCGATTTCACGACGATCGTGACGCATACGATTACCACGGATCAGAGCCATTAAATCAGGTTCTTCATCAATAAATGGCTGTTCTAATGCAAGTGCATCAGCTTGGGTCGGTAACGCATTATCACCCGCTAAAGCGGCAGTGATCTCAACTTCACTCAATGCAAGCTTGTTTTGCATATCAGCAAGGTTATTCGCATCAACAGCCAACAATCCTTGTGATGTCTGTGCGATGTCACCATCGATGAATTTATCAAACACACCATTTTCTAGACGAGCAGAAACGATGCGGTTGAAGATCCATGAACGCGCGGCAGACAAGTACATGCTGCGTTTGTTTTGGTTACGCGTACGAACGTTTTCTCGTCCCCAACGACGAGCTTCGTCGAGGTTATTTCCATCGTTACCAAAGCGTTGGCTACCAAAGTAGTTTGGCACACCAACTTGTTTAACTTTTTCAAGGCGTTGCTCTACATCCGCCACATCTGTCACTTCAGACAAGGTAACCACAAACTCGTTCCCGATTAAGTCACCAGGACGCAGTTTTTTGTTGTGTCGATCGGTCGCTAGAATTTCAATACTTGGGTATTGCGCCAAAAATGTCGAAAAATCTGGAGTCTCACCTTTAGGCAGATGAACACTTAGCCATTGTTCGGTTACTGCATGGCGATCTTTCAGGCCTGCCCAACTAACGTCTTTAGACTTAACACCACAAGCTTTCGCTAGCTCGTTAGCGACGAAACTGGTGTTCTCACCTGTTTTTCGAATGCGCACCATTAAGTGTTCACCTTCTCCCGTGAAGGCAAAACCCAAATCTTCGCGAACCTGAAAGTGTTCTGGTTGCGCTTTAATTTTTGCTGATGCTACTGGCTTGCCTGTGAGGTAAGCCAATGAGGATAAAATATCTGACATGATGTATTTCCACTGCTTACGCAGCTTTAAGGAGCAAATTATTCGATTATTGCTTAAATAGAAGCACGACTGCTTCTGTAGCAATGCCTTCTTTGCGTCCAGTAAAACCAAGACGTTCTGTCGTCGTTGCTTTTACGTTGATGTTGCTAATATCGGTTTCTAGATCTTCGGCAATGGCTGCACACATTGCATCAATGTAAGGCGCCATTTTCGGCGCTTGCGCCATGATGGTGACGTCTGCATTACCAAGGCGGTAGCCTTGTTCTTTTACTCGACGGTAAACGTCTTTCAATAATTCGCGGCTGTTTGCACCTTTCCATTTATCGTCGGTATCTGGAAAATGACGGCCAATATCACCCGCAGCAATCGCACCTAACAAAGCGTCAGTGAGAGCATGCAGAGCAACGTCGCCGTCTGAGTGCGCAATCAGGCCTTGTTCGTAAGGAATTGCAACACCACCAATAATCACAGGGCCTTCACCGCCAAATTTGTGTACGTCGAAACCATGACCAATTCGAATCATTTTTTATCCTTTATTTTCTAACCGCGCTCGCGGCTAAGATAAAACTCGGCTAAGGCGAGATCTTCTGGCTGAGTAATTTTAATGTTATTCGCACTACCTTGAACTAAAGCTGGCGTTTCTCCCAACCACTCTAAAGCCGATGCTTCATCAGTGATCGCAACACCTTGCTGCAATGCGTCTGCCAGTGCTCTTGTTAGCTGCTGAGTTTTAAACATTTGTGGAGTCAGTGCATGCCACAATGCTTCTCTGTCTACGGTATGATCGATGTTGTTTTCTTTGTTCGCTCGTTTCATTGTATCTCTCACGGGCGAGGCAAGAATGCCACCAGTAGGATGAACACAACAAACATCAATCAGACGATCAATATCGTTTAATGTTACGCAAGGTCTCGCAGCATCATGGACCAGAACCCATTCACACGGAAGCTGCGCACTTACATAGTTTAGCCCTGAAAGCACTGAATCGGCTCTTTCTTTACCACCAGCGACACGTATTACGTCTGGGTGCAGGGCAATCGATAGTTCAGGGTAGTATGGGTCACCTTCTGTAACCGCAACCACAACTTTCGCGATTTTAGGGTGAGCAAGCAGTTTCTCTACGGTATGTTCCAATACCGTTTTTCCATCGATTAACAAATACTGTTTAGGTCGATCTGCTTTCATTCGGCTACCAACACCAGCCGCAGGTACAATAGCGATATGAGATGAAACGTTCTCTGACATCTTACGGGTTTTCCTCACCAACTATGCGGTAGAAGGTCTCTCCTTCTTTCACCAAACCAAGTTCATGACGAGCTCTTTCTTCAATCGCATCAAGTCCTTGCTTTAAGTCATCTATCTCAGCAAACATTTCATTATTGCGAGCTTGTAGCTTGCTGTTCACCTGCTGTTGAACTTCAATTTCATCTTTTACTGTGTAGTAGTCAGACACCCCGTTTTTACCAAACCATAGAGTGTATTGAAGCCAACCAAACAGTAACGTAAGGGCTATAACAAAGATTCGCATATCGCTGCTAACATTCTGTACCGGAAGGAATTAGATAAGGTGACATATATAGCATAAATGCCGAGTTGCCTCTAGGGGATAAAGGGAGACTCACACGCTCCTTACAGGAAATAAGCACGAAAATAAAAAATGCCTAAGTTCGATGGCACTCTTTAATCGAGAAAGTAAAGAACCGTTTACGTGCTAGAAAGAGGAAGATTCGGTTTCAATTACCTGGCAGTTAGCTAACTAAGAGCTTGCTAGATACAGATGAGTTGGTTGCTTTCTTTTAGGTATAGCAGCAACACGGTCAAAACAGCTCATCGCTCTTAACCATCTGCTTTTAAACATACGCCAATAAACAAAAACCCCCGCCTTAGCGAGGGTTTCAAAAAGCTATTTAACTAAACTAATTCAATAAGAATTAAGCTTGGCCTTTAACTTCTTTAAGACCGTTGAAAGGAGCGCGCTCACCTAGAGCTTCCTCGATACGGATTAGTTGGTTGTACTTAGCAACACGGTCAGAACGGCTCATCGCTCTTAACCATCTGCTTTTAAACATACGCCTATAAACAAAAACCCCCGCCTTAGCGAGGGTTTCAAAAAGCTATTTAGCTAAACTAATTCAATAAGAATTAAGCTTGGCCTTTAACTTCTTTAAGACCGTTGAAAGGAGCGCGCTCACCTAGAGCTTCCTCGATACGGATTAGTTGGTTGTACTTAGCAACACGGTCAGAACGGCTCATAGAACCAGTTTTGATTTGACCTGCAGCTGTACCTACCGCTAGGTCAGCGATAGTTGCATCTTCAGTTTCGCCAGAACGGTGAGAGATTACTGCTGTGTAACCTGCGTCTTTAGCCATCTTAATTGCAGCTAGAGTCTCAGTTAGAGAACCGATTTGGTTGAACTTGATTAGGATAGAGTTAGCGATGCCTTTCTCGATACCTTCAGCTAGGATCTTAGTGTTTGTAACGAATAGATCGTCACCAACTAGTTGGATCTTGTCGCCTAGAAGTTGAGTTTGGTGTGCGAAACCATCCCAGTCAGACTCGTCTAGACCATCTTCGATAGATACGATTGGGAATTGCTCAACTAGACCAGCTAGGTAGTGGTTGAACTCTTCAGAAGTGAAAGTTTTGCCTTCACCTTTCATGTTGTAGATGCCAGCTTCTTTGTCGAAGAACTCAGATGCAGCACAGTCCATAGCTAGAGTAACGTCTTTGCCTAGCTCGTAACCAGCAGCAGCAACAGCTTCTGCGATAACTTCTAGAGCTTCAGCGTTAGATTTAAGGTTAGGAGCGAAACCACCTTCGTCACCAACAGCTGTGTTGTAGCCTTTAGACTTAAGAACTTTAGCTAGGTTGTGGAATACTTCCGCACCCATGCGTACAGCTTCTTTAAGAGTTGCAGCGCCAACTGGTTGAATCATGAATTCTTGGATGTCAACGTTGTTGTCTGCGTGCTCACCACCGTTGATGATGTTCATCATTGGTAGAGGCATAGAGAACTGACCAGCAGTACCGTTTAGCTCAGCGATGTGCTCGTATAGAGGCATGCCTTTAGCTGCTGCTGCTGCTTTAGCGTTTGCTAGAGAAACTGCTAGGATAGCGTTCGCACCGAATTTAGATTTGTTTTCAGTGCCGTCTAGTTCGATCATTACTGCGTCGATTGCAGCTTGGTCTTTAGCGTCTTTGCCAACTAGAGCTTCAGCGATTGGGCCGTTTACAGCTTCAATTGCTTTAAGAACACCTTTACCTAGGAAACGTGCTTTGTCACCGTCACGTAGCTCAAGAGCTTCGCGAGAACCAGTAGATGCGCCAGATGGAGCTGCCGCCATACCTACGAAACCGCCTTCTAGGTGTACTTCAGCTTCTACAGTTGGGTTACCACGTGAGTCGATGATTTCACGACCTAGAACTTTAACGATCTTAGACATTAATGTTTCCTCTCGTTTCAAATATAAATGTCAATTTTAAAGGGCAGCAGCACAACCTTCGCCGCCGCCCGTATCCTTTTACTTCTCGAATTCGCCGCGTGAGTATTGACCCGCAGCCTTAACGAAACCTGCAAACAATGGGTGACCATCGCGAGGAGTCGATGTGAATTCAGGGTGGAACTGAGCCGCTACAAACCATGGGTGAGCTGGGTTCTCAATCATTTCCACTAGCTTCTTGTCCGCAGATAGGCCTGACACTTTAAGACCTGCTTTTTCAATTTGTGGACGAAGAACGTTGTTCACTTCGTAACGGTGACGGTGACGTTCATGGATCGTCGCGCTACCGTACAGTTCACGAGCTTTTGTACCTTTTTCTAGGTGGCATAGCTGAGAACCTAGACGCATCGTACCGCCAAGATCAGATGATTCAGTACGCTCTTCCACGTTACCTGTTTCATCAACCCATTCTGTGATCAAACCTACCACAGGGTACTTCGTGTCTTTGTTAAATTCTGTTGAATGAGCACCTTCCATACCCGCAACGTTACGCGCGTATTCGATAAGTGCAACTTGCATACCTAGACAGATACCTAGGTAAGGCACTTTGTTTTCACGTGCGTATTGAGCCGCACGGATCTTGCCTTCAACACCACGATCACCGAAACCACCTGGAACTAGGATAGCGTCTAGACCTTCTAGAAGCTCAACACCTTTAGTTTCGATGTCTTGAGAGTCTACGTATTTAATGGTTACGTTTAGGCGGTTTTTCAAGCCTGCGTGCTTAAGTGCTTCGTTCACAGATTTGTACGCATCTGGTAGTTCGATGTATTTACCGACCATACCGATAGTTACTTCACCTGTTGGATTCGCTTCTTCGTAGATGACCTGTTCCCATTCAGAAAGGTCAGCTTCTGGCGCATCAATACCGAAACGAGTACACACTAGGTCATCAAGACCTTGAGACTTAACAAGTTGAGGGATCTTGTAGATTGAATCTACGTCCTTCATTGAGATTACCGCTTTCTCAGGAACGTTACAGAAAAGTGCAATCTTCTTACGCTCGTTCGCTGGGATCATGCGATCGCTGCGGCAAACTAGGATGTCTGGTTGGATACCGATAGACAGTAGCTCTTTAACAGAGTGCTGAGTCGGTTTAGTTTTCACTTCGCCAGCAGCTGCTAGGTAAGGAACAAGAGTTAGATGCATGAACATTGCGCGTTCACGGCCAAGTTCTACTGCTAGCTGACGGATTGCTTCCATAAATGGTAGCGATTCGATATCACCTACCGTACCACCAACTTCAACGATAGCAATATCGTGGCCTTCAGAACCTGCGATCACGCGGTCTTTGATAGCGTTAGTGATATGAGGGATAACTTGAATTGTTGCGCCTAGGTAGTCACCACGACGTTCTTTACGAAGTACGTCGGCATAAACACGACCTGCAGTGAAGTTGTTACGCTTGGTCATCTTGGTACGGATGAAACGCTCGTAGTGACCAAGGTCAAGGTCAGTCTCTGCGCCATCTTCCGTAACAAACACTTCACCGTGCTGAGTTGGGCTCATTGTGCCTGGATCAACGTTGATGTAAGGGTCAAGCTTCATCATAGTCACTTTAAGACCACGAGCTTCTAGAATAGCTGCAAGAGATGCTGCTGCAATACCTTTACCTAGAGAGGATACAACCCCGCCAGTAACAAAAATGTAATTTGTCGTCATGTTTAACCTGAAATTGGTTGAATGAGGGAAATGGAGTGCTTCTGGACGGGAGATAAATATACCAGAAGCTCCTTACCGCCACAACGTGAAATCTATCACACCGTAATTTTTTATTTTTTGCTTCAAATCAAAGTGGGTAGAGACAAAGCAAAGTGCTTATTTATGTTCTGAGTCAGACTTGTCCCATAAATCGCGCTGTGACTATTTTGTCTGCAACTTCACTCTTCTTTTTTCACTTCATTCCAAAAATTGTCGAGTTCTGACAACGTACACTCGGTGAGTGTTCTTCCTGATTGCGCGACCTTACCTTCAACTTGCTTAAAACGCTTGGCAAACTTAATGTTCGCTTTGCTTAATGCCACTTCTGGGTCTTTGCCAAGATGACGTGCTAAGTTGACCGTGGCAAACAACAAGTCCCCTAACTCAAGTTCGACTTTCTCTTCATCTGGTTCGATTTGAAGCGCTTCTTCCATCACCTCATCCACTTCTTCTTGAACCTTACTGACTACTGGCCCAAGCGAATCCCAATCGAATCCGTATTTCGCACATTTTTTCTGAATCTTTGTAGCACGAGAAAGCGCCGGTAAAGAGTTTGGTATTGAGTCTAGGATACTTTCTTCAGCTTTGCCTACTTGCGCTTTTTCTTTTGCTTTTTCCGCTTCCCAGTTGGCATTAATTTCCTCGTCAGACTCAAACTCAACATCCGAAAAAACATGCGGATGGCGACGCGTCAGTTTTTCGTTCACGGTTTCGACCACATCCGAAAATTCGAACAGCCCTTGCTCTTTCGCTAATTGACTGTAAAAAATCACCTGGAATAACAAATCACCCAGCTCTTCTTTCAGATTTGGCCAATCACGATTCTGAATCGCATCCACCACTTCGTAGGTTTCTTCGATGGTGTGCGGAACGATGGTGTCAAAGGTTTGTTTTAAGTCCCAAGGGCAACCGCTTTCTGGGTCACGTAGCTTCACCATGATTCGTTCTAATTGTTCAATTGGATGACTCATTTTCTGTTCCTGTAAACCTTTCTATCTAAAGAAAAAGGTGAGCAGCCAAAACCACTCACCTTCTACATTATATTTTCTCAGCAGCTTTCACTAAGTAATTGTTACTTTGACAAGGCAACAAGTTTTCGCGACTCCTGAGCATAGCTCGCCTATGTGATGAGCCTGGGCCGGCACTCCGGAGAAAACGCAGTAAAAGTGACAAGTACGACGTGAAAGTTAGCCTAAGCGTTTTACCGACATAACATCCTTGATCTGCTCGACACGTTTCGAAACGCGAGAGAGCACCTCAATATTGGTCACTTCAAGATCAAAATCCATGATGGCGAGCTGACGACGGTAATCGACACGGCTCTTCATGCTGGTCACTTTGATTTTCTCGTTGGCAAATAGTGTGGTGATGTCTTTCAATAGACCGCCTCGCTCCATCGCTTCGACACGCACGGTGAGGATGTATGACCCTACAAATCCGCTGCCCCATACGGTATCAATGATACGTTCTGGAGCGTGATGACGCAGTTCTTCGAGCTGTTCACAGTCACTGCGGTGCACTGAGATGCCTCGGCCTTGGGTGATGTAACCACAAATGTCATCACCTGGAATTGGCTGACAACAGCGAGCTAGGTGCGTCATTAGGTTATCAACACCTTCTACTACTACCGCGTCTTTTTTCGGCCGACTTTGCGCTGGTGCTTTGTGCTCGGCTTCTTGAAGTTTTTCTAGCGCTTGCTGGTCTTCTTCTTCCGCCGTTGGTTTATTCACCAGTGCATTGATGTGGTTGATGATCTGATTGATACGCAGGTCGCCACTGCCTACACCGACGTAAAGTTCATCCGGCGTATTGACGTTGAAGCGTTTTAGGGCGTAATGCTCTGCATCTTTTAACGTCGCACCAATCTTCACCAACTCGTGTTCGAGGATTTCACGTCCCGCTTCGAGGTTTTTCTCACGACTCTGTTTACGGAACCAAGCGTTGATCTTCGCACGAGCACGACCTGAGTGAACAAAGCCTAGCGATGGGTTTAACCAGTCTCGCGATGGGTTTGGCTCTTTTGCTGTGATGATTTCGACCTGATCGCCCATGTGGAGTTTATGGGTGAACGGCACGATTCGGCCACCAACTTTGGCGCCAATACAACGGTGCCCGACTTCTGAGTGAATGTGGTAGGCAAAGTCTAGTGGAGTTGCCCCCATTGGTAAGTCGACAACATCGCCGCGAGGTGTAAATGCGTAGACGCGGTCATCGAAGACTTGGCTTCGGAGTTCATCCAACATCTCTCCAGAATCGGACATCTCTTCTTGCCAATCCAACAGTTTACGCAGCCAGGTAATTTTCTCATCGTAACCACTGCGGCTGCTCGCACCTTCTTTGTATTTCCAGTGCGCGGCAACGCCCAGCTCAGATTCTTCGTGCATTTGCTTGGTGCGAATTTGAATCTCGATAGTTTTGCCTTCAGGGCCAAGAATCACGGTGTGAATCGATTGGTAACCATTTGGTTTTGGGTTTGCAACGTAGTCGTCGAACTCACTCGGTAAGTGCTTGTATTTGGTATGAACCACACCTAACGCAGCGTAACAATCTTGCAGTTTGTCGGCGATGATACGTACTGCACGCACATCAAACAATTCATCAAACGCCAAACTCTTCTTCTGCATTTTTCGCCAAATGCTGTAGATGTGTTTAGGACGACCACTTACTTCGGCATTAATGCCACAAGCTTTCATCTCTTGAGATAAGTCTTCGACAAAATCTTTGATGTATTGCTCACGGACAATACGACGCTCAGCAAGCTGCTTTGCAATTTGCTTGTAAGTGTCCGGTTGTTGATAACGGAAAGCGTAGTCTTCGATTTCCCACTTAAGCTGACCGATACCTAGGCGGTTAGCCAGTGGAGCATAAATGTTGGCACACTCTTTCGCCGCAGCACGTCGAACTTCGTCCGGTGCTTTTTTGACTTCAATAAGGTTGCAAATTCGTTCTGCTAGCTTGATGACAACGCAACGAAAATCATCCACCATGGCAAGCAGCATGCGACGAACGTTGTCTACTTGAGACGACGCAGCGCTGCCTTCCATCGTGACGTTAAGCTGACCGATAGCGGCCATTTCTTCTACGCCATCAATGAGCTTAATGATTTCTTTGCTGTATTTTTCTTCAAGAAGTTCTCTGTTGAAAGCACCACTTGAAACCAAAGGAAACAGTTGAGCCGCCACTAATGTTGCTTTGTCCATCGACAAGGTGATCAGAATTTCGATCATCTCTCGTCCACGCCACAACAGGAGTTCGGCTTGTTCGTGACCCGCCAAAATCGTTTGGCAATCTCGATAAACTTCGATTAAGCGTGATGCTGTGCTTTTCTCTTGTCCTAGGCTAGCCACCCAGTTTTCAAGTTCAAACTGTTCATTTTGGTTTAAATGCGCGCTTCTTACCGCAACCATCTCATCATCCTAATTATTATATTTGTGTGGTTTGACTAACACCGTCCAGGTTAGTTCTTTGCCTCCACGTTGAGTGTTGGCTTTATGACCGCCCACCACAAGTAAGCGGCCAAAGTCTTAAAAGTTAAGACTTTTCAAACAGTGCCATCGATTCTAGATGGCTGGTATGAGGGAACATGTCCAGCATACCTAATTTGGTTAGTTGATAGCCTTGCTCTAGCAAGCTCTGACTGTCCCTTGCAAGGGTAGCAGGATTACAAGAAACATAAACTACACGCTGAGCGCCAAGCGCAGAAACTTGATCGATGATCCCACTCGCTCCTGCTCGTGCAGGATCCAGCAATACTTTGTCAAACTTTTCTGCAGCCCAAGCTTGGCCGTCAAAATCCTGCTCAAGGTTAGCGTGATAAAATTGCGCGTTATTGATTTGGTTCAAAGATGCATTATTTGAGGCTTTTTCGACCATCTCAGCCACACCTTCTACGCCAACGACATGTTTAGCACGCTTTGCGATCGGCAAGCTGAAGTTGCTTAATCCACAGAACAAATCTAACACTCGTTCGTCACTTTGAGGGTCTAACCACTCAATCGCCTGTTCCACCATTTTCTGGTTCACCGCTTGGTTGACCTGAATAAAGTTGTTCGGTGCAAAAGGGATTTTTACGCCCGCTTCTTGATAGAAAGGCACCTCACCTGCAACTAAGTTAAGTTGGTCAGTTTCTGGCATCAGATACAACGAGGCTTGATGGCGTGTCGCTAATTCAACTAATGCACTGACTTCTTCATCGGCCAAATTGCTTAAGTGTCGCAGCGTGATACAAGGCCCGTTGTCACCCAACACCAGTTCTACATGCCCCAATTGCTCTGGCTTTTTGAACGCTGTTAGCACCGAATAAATCTCAGGCAATAGCACATTCAACTCAGGAGCCAATACCGGACAATCCGTCACTTGTGCAATTTGCTTGCTTTGCTTTTTGCGGAAGCCGAAGTGCAACTGACGCGTTTTCTTATCGACAAACAAGCTCACGCGAGCACGACGTCGGTAACCTAAAGACTCGCCCAATACTGGCGCATCCAACTCAATGTCGCTGCCAGCAAATTTTCGCATTAACTGACGCAGCGTCTGCTGTTTGTGCGTCAATTGTTGGTCATAATTAAGGTGCTGCAAATCACAGCCGCCACATTCATGATAATGCGGACAAAATGGCTCAACGCGCGCGTCGCTTGGCTTTAGGATTTTAATCAGCTTGCCGCGAGCAAATTTGCTCTTCTCTTCCACCAATTGCGTCACCACTTCTTCACCTGGTAATGCGCCGTCAATGAACAACGGTTTCTTTTTAAGGTAAGCAATACCTGCGCCGTGGTGATCCAAACGCTCTACTTGTACCGCTTGGTGACGAGTGTTTAATTGCGTTTTCTTTTTAGGTTGAAAGATACGTGCCATGCTCTGTGCCTGATTAGTGTCTAATTGCTCTGCTGCTTCACTATTCTTGATTGCAGCCGTTGTGTGATTCGAGTGACTTGATTATGCTTACCGTTTATCCGGTGACGTCACTTCTTTGCTCAAGGCAGTATGACTACTCTTGAGAAATAATGCGTTATTTTCCCATATCCAGACTCCGATGTAATTAGATAACATGACCAGATATGGCTTACGAGCACGTGTAATTACGCTGACTCTCGCTCCCACTCTCATTATTGGTTTATTACTGAGCGGCTTTTTCTCCTTTAATCGCTATCAGGACCTAGAGAAACAAGTTATCACTACGGGCAATAGCATCATTGAACCTCTTGCGATCGCCAGTGAATCTCACCTACTTGCTGAAAGCCGTGAAGCCGTACGTCGCCTGATTAGCTACGCGCACCGTAAAAATTCCAAACTCGTTCGCAGTATTGCCGTATTTGATGAGCACCATGAACTGTTCGTCACGTCAAACTTCCATCCTAATTTTGAAGCTCTGATGTTCCCAAAAGATAAGCCGATCCCAAAGCTGGGAAATTCAGAAATCTATGAGAACTCCCTGATCCTGCGTGTGCCGATTTTGTCGGAAGGACACTATTTATCAGAACTGTCTAACGAGAACCAAGGCACGAAAGCCATTGGCTACATCGCGGTAGAAATGGATCTTTCTTCTCTACGCTTACAGCAATACCAAGAAGTCTTCTCCGCTTTCCTTGTTTTGATCCTTGGTCTAGGGCTTGCAAGCGTGTTTGCTTCCCGCTTAATGCATGATGTTACCCAACCAATCACGCACATGAAAAACGTCGTTGATCGTATTCGTCGTGGTCACTTGGATGTGCGTATCGAAGGCAAAATGCACGGCGAGTTAGACCAATTGAAAAACGGTATCAACGCCATGGCGGTTTCGCTATCGGAATACCACGTCGAGATGCAGCACAGTATAGACCAAGCCACGTCAGACCTACGTGAAACCTTGGAACAGTTAGAAATTCAAAACGTTGAGCTCGATATTGCGAAGAAGCGCGCACAAGAAGCCGCACGTGTGAAGTCAGAATTTTTGGCCAATATGTCGCACGAATTACGTACGCCATTGAATGGTGTAATTGGCTTTACTCGTCAAATGCTCAAAACGCAGCTTTCTAATAGCCAAACCGACTACTTGCAAACCATTGAGAAGTCCGCAAACAACCTATTAAACATCATCAATGACATTCTCGATTTCTCGAAATTGGAAGCCGGTAAGCTGGCGTTGGAAAACATTCCATTTGATTTCCGTGAAAGCTTAGAAGAAGTAATCAACCTACAAGCCACCAGCGCGCATGAGAAAGGTCTGGAGATCACCTTGAAAGTGGATCCGAAGATCCCTCCAGGTCTAGTCGGAGACCCGCTACGTATCCAACAAATTTTGACCAACTTGGTGGGGAACTCTATTAAGTTTACTGAGCGCGGAAACATCGATGTTAGCGTCGAAATGCGTTCACAAGCAGGTGACTCGGTTGAGCTGCAATTTATGGTGCGAGACACCGGAATCGGTATTTCAGAGCGTCAACAAGCGCAGTTATTCCAAGCATTCAGCCAAGCGGATGCCAGCATATCTCGTCGATATGGTGGTACGGGTCTTGGCTTAGTCATCACCCAGAAACTGGTAAGTCAGATGGGCGGCGAAATCAGTTTGACCAGTCGTCTTCACCAAGGTTCGACATTCTGGTTTACGCTTCGCCTCAACTCGACAGAAATGCCAATGAGCGATCTGATTGAAGTCGAGCTACTAACGGGTAAACAGTTGCTGTTGGTAGAACCAAACATGCAAGCGGCATCGGTGACTCAGCAGATCTTGAGTCAAGAAGGTATTCTCGTAACCTATCGTTCTTCCTTACCAGAGAACGAAGAGCACTACGATTACGTATTGCTGAACTTGGCAGCTAACCAAACTTATGACGAGCAATCAGTCGCTGCTTGGATTGAGCAAGCTAAGCGCATGGCGCCAAGTGTCATCATGGGTACACCGAGCACCGAATTAGCGCTTGCCGACCAAATCATGACCGAGCATCAAATCCAGTGCTTAACCAAACCGCTATCTCGCCGTAAGCTGCTGCAAAGTTTGATCAATGAACATGTTGAAGCACCTCAAGCTATTGCCGCCCCAGTTGAAACAGAAGAAAGCGAACGACTGCCACTGACGGTGCTCGCGGTGGATGATAACCCTGCAAACCTAAAACTGATTTCAGCACTACTGAAAGAAAGAGTTGAAACCGTAACGGCTTGTAGCAATGGTCAGCAAGCCGTAAATCTCGCTACCGAGAAGAAATACGACCTGATTTTTATGGACATCCAAATGCCATTAATGGATGGCGTGACCGCTTGTCAGAACATCAAAGAGCTTGAGTTAAACAAAGACACACCAGTTATCGCCGTTACCGCGCACGCCATGGCCGGGGAGCGCGATCGTCTGCTCGCCGCAGGTATGGATGATTACCTCACCAAACCAATTGAAGAGCATGTACTGCAACAAGTGTTGGTCCACTGGAATCCGAATACCTGTACAGAAAGCATAGGGAAAGTTGCGCCGTCCTACGTCGATGAACCAGCAAGTGAAGCACCTGCTACAGCTGAAAATACACAACCTGATGTGATTATTGACTGGCAAGCCGCATTGAAACAGAGCGCTAATAAGGAAGACTTAGCCAAAGATATGCTGCGTATGTTGATCGATTTCATTCCAGAAGTAGAAGAAGTTGTCGACCACGCACTTGAGCAAGACGATTATTCGCGTGAAGAATTAATTCATGTGATCCACAAACTGCACGGCAGTAGCTCTTATTGTGGCGTACCAAGGCTAAAATCTCTCTGTGCTACGCTTGAACACGCACTTCGTTTAGGAGCCAGCATTGAGGAAATTGAACCTGAAATGTTTGAACTGCAAGATGAAATGATTAAGGTCACCACCACCGCAAAACTTTATCTAGAGCAGTAGCATCCAGACTAAACTTCATACAAAAAAGCCAGAGCATTTGCTCTGGCTTTTGTTATTCAGCTTAAAGGGTTAGGATTCAAGAATCACGGTCGCAACCGCGTAGTGACGTTCATCAGAAATGGATAAGTGAACGTGATTAACGCCCATCGTCTGCGCCATTTTTTGAGCCACGCCAGACAGCATTAAAACTGGCTTACCCAACTCATCATTCGAGACGGTAAAATCATGGAAAGTTACGCCTTGAGCAATTCCTGTACCTAGCGCTTTCGATGCTGCCTCTTTAGCTGCAAAACGCTTAGCAAGATAACGCCCTTGCTGCTTGAGTTGCGAAAACTTTGCCATTTCATCCTCAGAGAGAATACGTCGAGCAAAAGGTTCACCACTGCGGCCTAGTGCTTTCTCTATACGCTCGATTTCAGCAATGTCGGTTCCTAAACCTAAAATAGCCATTCGCAGAACCTAGTTATTTGCGTGCCGCGATCATCAGTGCTTTCATCTCTGCCACTGACTTTTCTAGGCCATCAAACACTGCACGTCCAATGATAGAGTGACCAATGTTCAACTCGTAAATTTCTGGTAGCGCAGCAATTGGTGCCACGTTGTGGTAAGTCAGACCGTGGCCAGCGTTCACAATAATACCAAGGTCATCAGCGTAGCTTGCACCCGCAGCAATCTTCTTCAATTCTGCTTGTTGCTCTTCTTCTGTTTCTGCATCAGCGTAATGACCAGTATGAAGCTCGATAAATGGTGCACCACACTGCTTCGCCGCTTCAATTTGCTGACGATCCGCATCAATAAACAGAGAAACTTTAATGCCCGCTTCCGTCAGCTTTTGTGTTGCCGCTTTTACTTTCTCAAGTTGGCCAACCACATCTAAGCCGCCTTCAGTGGTGAGCTCTTCACGCTTTTCTGGTACGAGACAAACAAACTCTGGCTTAGTTTTTAGTGCGATCTCAACCATTTCCTCAGTGACCGCCATTTCTAGATTCATACGTGTTTGAATCGTCTCACGTAGAATACGCACATCACGATCCAAAATATGGCGACGGTCTTCACGCAGGTGGATGGTAATGCCGTCCGCCCCAGCACGCTCTGCGATTTCCGCAGCGTGTACAGGATCTGGGTATTTTGTACCACGCGCATTACGTAGAGTGGCAATATGGTCGATATTAACGCCTAAATAAATTGAGCTCATTTTCCATTACTCCGTGCTCTGGGTGTCTGAATAAACAATTCACGACTTTTTAAAGGTTTGCCGCCAAGATACGGCTTTAAGGCTATACGTGTAAAGCGTTTTGCCGCTTTTAACTGCTCTTTAGTGACAAACCGCCGCTCGCTGATTGCAATCAGCTCATTACCCAAAAATGTTAGATTGTCCCGCCTTACTGATGCGATAAATCCCTTTTGTTCTCGGTAGCGGTACGTCATCTCAGGGTCGACCGGTTCACCCGTGCCAGCACAGTGCAAAAAGTCGACGCCATACCCCATTGAAGAGAGCAAAGCCAACTCAAAACGGCGTAATGCGGGTTCTGGGTTTTCACATTGAGCGAGCTCGGTTAAGGCATGCAGGTAATCATGAAACAGTGCAGGCATTGGGACTTCTGCCATTAGCACTCGCCCAACGAGCTCGTTGACGTACATGGCTGAGTACAGGTTGATCCCAAACAAAGGTAAACCAAGGCTGATAGGCTCTGCTTGGCGCAACGTTTTCATCGACCCTTTACCAGACCATTTAAGCAATAGAGGCGTAAAAGGTTGCAGTGCGCCTTTTAGATTGGAACGTTTACTACGCGCGCCCTTGGCCATTAGCGTGATACGACCATATTCCTCGCTAAATACATCAAGGATTAAGCTCGATTCACTGTAAGGGCGTCGGTGCAGGACAAAGCAGCGTTGAAAACCTTCTACGGATAAGTTGCTCATCTAAATCTGTGTGCCTAAAAATCTAATGCCAGAATAATAAAAAATAAGGAGCCATGCGGCTCCTTATTTTAATCGATATTGGATTCTACTTAATATTGAAACGAAGTGTTCTCGCCTCAAATTATAGATCGTCGATGTAACCCAGTGAGCGTAGTGCACGTTCGTCATCTGCCCAACCAGACTTCACTTTCACCCAAGTCTCTAGATAAACTTTACGACCGAACAACTCTTCCATATCTAGACGTGCTTCACGACCAATGGTTTTGATCTTCTCGCCGCCTTTACCAATAACCATCTTCTTCTGACCATTACGTTCAACAAGAATCAAAGCATTGATATGGAAACCGTCCGTTTCTGGGTTGTAATCAAAACGCTCAATCTCAACCGTTACAGAATATGGCAGTTCATCACCAGTAAAGCGCATTAGCTTTTCACGTACGATTTCTGAAGCCATGAAACGCTGAGAGCGATCCGTTACGTATTCTTCAGGGAAGTGATGCGTCGCTTTCGGCAGGTGATTACGTACGTGCTTGCGCAATACATCAATGTTCTTACCTTGCTTCGCAGAGATTGGCACTACATCGACAAAGTCCATTTTTTTAGACATTTCAGCCATGTGTAGCATCACTTCATTACGATCTTGCACGTTATCGACTTTGTTAACACAAAGTACAACAGGGAAGTTCGATTTCTGAAGCTTGGTCAACACCATCTCGTCGTCTTTAGTCCAATGGGTACCATCGACCAAGAAGAAAACTAGGTTCACGTCACTCAACGATGAGTTTGCAGCGCGGTTCATCAAACGGTTGATTGCACGTTTTTCTTCAATGTGAAGTCCTGGTGTATCAACGTAAATCGCTTGGTAATCGCCATCTGTGTCGACGCCCATGATGCGGTGACGCGTCGTTTGTGGCTTACGTGACGTGATCGAAATCTTCTGACCTAGAATTTTGTTCAGAAGCGTCGATTTACCCACGTTAGGACGACCAACAATGGCAATGAAACCACAATGCTGGTTTTCCGGTGAGCTCACCTCACCATGTGATGCGAAAAACGCATCGATGTCGAATTCGTTATCAGCCATTAGTTAATTGCTCTAGTGCTGTTTCTGCTGCCGCCTGTTCTGCCTTGCGGCGGCTGGTGCCTTTACCGATTACAGGCTTATCCACACCTGCTACTTCACACTCAACCGTAAACTCTTGGTTGTGCGCTTCACCTTTAATATTAGTCACTGTGTAGACAGGCAGCGGTTTTCTTCTGCCTTGCAGGAACTCTTGTAGGCGAGTTTTTGGGTCTTTTTGTGATACGCCAGGTTTGATGGCTTCAAGACGCGAGTTGTACCAACTCAGAACAATACTGCGTACTTTCTCAATATCACTATCTAGGTAAATCGCACCAATAATGGCTTCTACCGCATCGGCTAGAATAGAGTCTCGGCGGAAACCGCCACTCTTCAATTCACCTGGACCTAATTTTAAATAATCTCCTAGATCGAATTCACGACCCAGTTCCGCCAATGTGTGCCCACGTACCAGAGTAGCGCGCATACGGCTCATGTCACCCTCGTTCACTTTCGGAAAACGATGGTACAGATCATCAGCGATGACAAAACTTAAAATTGAATCGCCCAGAAACTCAAGACGTTCATTGTGCTTGCTGTTGGCGCTGCGGTGAGTCAGCGCCAAGTTGATAAGCCCAGCATCCTTAAATTGGTAGCCGAGCTTTCTCTCTAGTTTATCAATTGGAGAATTCATACTCTCTCGATATTAAATAGTTAGTGAATACCACCGATGCGGTTGAAACGCACACCAGTTGGGATCCATGAAGGTAGAACGCTATCTGCGCCACGATCAAACTCAAAGCTGATCCAAATGGCAACAGCTTTGCCGACAAGGTTAGCTTCAGGAACAAAGCCCCAGTAGCGGCTGTCTGCACTGTTGTCACGGTTATCACCCATCACAAAGTACTGACCTTGTGGTACCACCCATTCAGTTGTACCGCTACGTGGGAAGTATTGCTCCACACGGTTACGTACAAGTGGGTTAACCAAAATATTGTGCTCAACGTTACCCAATTTCTCATCCAGTTGGATCATTGGGATACCGTTTGATTTGAATTGACTCTCTTCTACATTGCTCAGTTTAACTGGCTTACAGCTGGATTCGCCTTGGCTTTGAATGCACAACTGCTTATCACCAGAATAACGAACAATGTCACCCGGCAAACCAACGACACGTTTGATGTAATCAACGCTTGGTTGAGGTGGGTATTTAAAGACAACAATATCACCACGTTCAGGCTTACCAGTTTCCACTAGCTGAGTACGCCATACTGGGTCTTTTAGACCGTACGCGTACTTCTCAACTAAAATGAAATCGCCAACCAGCAAGGTTGGCATCATTGAGCCTGACGGGATTTGAAACGGTTCATAGATAAAAGAACGTAATACTAAGACGAAAGCGATAACAGGGAAAATAGACACACTGTTTTCAATCCACCATGGCTGGCGCTCCACTTTCTGTAGAGTGACCGCATCCAAACCATTTGTAGTTTGCGCGTGAATCTCCGCTACTTTCGCTTGACGTTTTTTTGCAAACACCAGCTTTTCCAGTAGCCAAACTACACCCGTTACCAAGGTTACGATAACCAGCATCAGTGAGAATGTATTCGCCATTAAATTCCCTTATCTAAAAATACGAAAGTGAAAGAGCCTAAACCCTTTCACTTATTTAAGTTCTAACGTCTTATGACCAACAATAGTGGGACAAAGTTCAACTCTAATCTTTGCCGACGTGAAGAATTGCTAGGAACGCTTCTTGAGGCAGTTCAACGTTACCGATCTGCTTCATACGTTTCTTACCTTCTTTCTGTTTCTTCAGAAGTTTCTTCTTACGACTCACGTCACCACCGTAACATTTTGCGATTACGTTTTTACGTAGCTGCTTAACGGTAGAACGCGCAATGATGTGGTTACCAATAGCCGCTTGAATCGCGATATCGAACATCTGACGAGGGATAAATTCTTTCATCTTCTCAACCAGCTGACGACCACGAGTCTGAGACTGATCTTTGTGCGTGATAAGCGCAAGTGCATCCACTTTGTCGCCGTTCAATAGTACGTCGACGCGTACCATGTTTGACGCTTCAAAGCGTTGGAAGTTGTAATCCAGAGATGCGTAACCACGTGATGTAGACTTCAGACGGTCGAAGAAATCGAGTACTACTTCTGCCATTGGAATATCGTAAGTTACTGCCACTTGGTTACCGTGGTAAACCATATCAACTTGGAGACCACGCTTCTCCACACACAGTGTGATCACGTTACCTAGGTAATCAGAAGGCACCAAGATGTTACAACGCGCAATCGGCTCACGAATCTCTTCGATGTCGTTAATTGCAGGTAGCTTCGCTGGGCTATCAACGTACAGTAGCTCACCATCCGTTTTCTCAACTTCGTAAACTACCGTTGGCGCTGTGGTAATCAGGTCGAGATCGTATTCACGCTCTAGACGCTCTTGGATAATTTCCATGTGCAGCATGCCAAGGAAACCACAACGGAAACCAAAACCAAGCGCTGCTGAGTTTTCTGGTTCGTAGAATAGCGATGCATCGTTTAGGCTCAATTTACCCAGTGCGTCACGGAAGTTTTCGTAATCGTCAGATGATACAGGGAACAGACCCGCGTATACCTGAGGTTTCACTTTCTTAAAGCCAGGAAGTGGCTTGTCGCTGCCGTTTTTCGCTAACGTTAGCGTATCACCTACTGGTGCGCCTAGGATGTCTTTAATACCACAAACAACCCAACCTACTTCGCCAGTATTTAGAACATCAGTATCCACTTGCTTAGGTGTAAAGATACCCAAACGGTCTACACCCCAAGCTTGGCCTGTGCTCATTACTTTGATCTTGTCGTTCTTCTTCAGTGAACCGTTTTTGATTCGTACCAAAGATACTACGCCAAGATAGTTATCAAACCATGAGTCAATGATCAGCGCTTGTAGCGGCGCATCAGGATCACCTTCTGGCGCTGGAATTGCTGATACGATGTTTTCTAGAACGTCCTCAACACCCAGACCTGTCTTCGCAGAACAGCGTGTTGCTTCCATCGCATCAATACCAACGATTTCTTCAATTTCTTCAGCTACACGTTCAGGATCAGCGGCTGGCAAGTCGATCTTGTTTAGGATTGGCACTACTTCCAGATCCATTTCGATCGCGGTGTAACAGTTAGCAAGTGTTTGCGCTTCTACACCCTGACCAGCATCAACAACCAATAGCGCGCCTTCACAAGCCGCTAGAGAACGTGATACTTCGTATGCAAAGTCTACGTGTCCCGGAGTATCGATGAAGTTCAGCTGATAAGTTTCACCGTCTTTAGCGGTGTAGTTTAGCGTCACACTCTGAGATTTAATGGTGATACCACGCTCACGTTCAAGATCCATAGAATCCAGAACCTGTGCGGCCATTTCACGATCGCTTAATCCTCCACAAACTTGGATTAGACGGTCTGATAGGGTCGACTTACCATGGTCGATGTGGGCGATAATCGAAAAGTTACGAATGTGCTTCATAGATTTAGGGTGACTAACTCTTTACAAATTGGGACAGTAAGAAAGCCATCATTTGACGGCATTTCAATCAAGTTGGCAGATTCTACCGAATTTCGTTAACGGGCGCACCTAATTTAAAGTGTAGAGCTTATTGGATAGGTTCACCGAGAACTCGAATGAGGGTGACTTGGCGTTTTGACTCATCTTCAAGCGGTTTTGATAGGCGTTTTGCGAACCACATACCACCGCCTGCAAATAGCACGGATGCGAGAATAACAATGCCTTCTCCACCAGCGGTCAAAGGAGTCAGTAAGAAATGACCAACCATAGCACCAAGAATCAAACCAAATAAAGGCAGTAGATACACCGCCATGGCTGACTTGATAAGGCTGGATTCAGGAAAGCCGATTTCCACGACTTGACCGACTTGCACGTTTTTTTCTGTGCGCAGATGCCACGACAGGCTCTTATTACCTATCGCTTTAGTGACAACACCTGTGCCACAACTTTTTTGCGAGGAGCAGCTGCTGCAGCTCGTTTGCTGCTCGCAGCTTAAATCTATCTCGTACTGCTTACCGTGACGCTCTACTCCGGTCACGGTAGCCAACGCAGTCATCATTATTGCTTACTCTTTGTTACATTAAATGTGACAGATTGAGCAATGCGCTGCGCCGTAGCTGGCGGAATATCTCCGACCACAGAGATTTCATAATCACCATTAACAAAACTGTGTAAGGTTCTACGGCCTTGACGAACCAGTTGTCCTTTTAATGAATGCTCATCTTTGTTTGCTACGTAAACAGAGAAGTTGAACAAGCCATCAGAATACAACTGACTTTCTACCATTTGGTCTGTTGATGCCATACGGTAGCGGTTGAGATCGTTTGGATGAAAACCGTCTGGAGTCCAGCCCACAGTCCAATTGCTCGTGCCAATTTCACCTTTCGGCATTGTAAGCACAGCAGGAAGTTGAACGTCTTCAAGGCCGCTCATCAACTCTGCAATTTTAGGGTTTACTGTGTAAGAGATCGTGCGGTATTGCTCTAGCATCTCGCCATCACGATCGACAAGATCGGCGCGAAGTGGCAATTTGCTCTTTTCGTCAATCCAAAGGACATAGGAATAACGTAGTCCGTCTTTCGGCACAATGCGTAATACCTGAGTTGGAACACCGGCTTCACGCGCACGCCCTACTTGAACGTAGTCGTAATACAGGTTTAGCTCGTCGATATTGGTGTTAAGCATCGGTATCGTTGGTGCAACCATTTTGCCTGATTCGATAGTGAACGGTTCCACGCCAGTTTCGATATAACTCACTTCTGTTCCGCGACGAATCACCTCACGTACAGGTCCACTTAAATAAACAAGATGAGCGTACTGATCTTCGCCGTGTGTCGCGTGACGATACAGCAAAGGCTCAATGCTGTTCTTTTTGATAAGGATGTAAGAAAGTTCGTAACTTAAATTCTTACTCGCCTCGCTCATTTGATGCAATAAAGCCTCCGCCGGCTTATCACCAGCAAAGGCTTGCGAAGACATCATACTGAACAGAGCGCAAGCGCTGATCAGAAATTTTTTCATTCACTATCCGGAGTCAGATGCGCATCTTGCTGAGATGCGTCACTGTTAATTCTTAACTGCAATTCGTAGTCACGCAGCATAGCATGAACGCGTTTACGTTGCTCCTGCATATTTGCCTCACCCACTGAGCGCTCTACGGACTCACGAGTTAAGCTCACAGGTTCAGCACTGCCTGCAAACGGAACGGTTTGCAAAACTGGTAACTGTTCAGCTTGTGGCGACATTGGATCGCTACCACCGTATTGCTGCACACCTAAGATAACGACTAGCGACACACATGCAGCAACAGCGACTTGCCCAAACTGAGTTAACCACGCTGGCAACTGACGTTTGGCTTTTTGCGGTTCTGGTTGCGACTCTTTAGGCGCATCAGCGATTGAAATGACATTGGCACTGCGCGAATCGATCGCACGATGCACAGGTTCGTCTTCTAACGCTAACGCTACGCTTTCAGCAATATTCCACTCAGGTTTTGCTGGCGCCTCGCCTCGCATCACATCACCAATTAGGTGATAATTCTGCCAAGCTTCACGGCTCTCTTGGTCTTGCTCTAACTCTTGAATTAAAGCCTTATCGACCAATTCTCCATCCATGAGAGCTGAAAGTTGTTCTTTGTCAGCCATTGTTTTCACCATAGTTATTACTTGTACTAGCGCTGTAAAAGAGGTCTGATTTTCTTTTCCACCGCTTCACGAGCACGGAAGATACGTGAACGTACCGTTCCTACCGGGCAATCCATCACTTCAGCAATTTCTTCATAACTTAAGCCATCGAGCTCTCGCAATGTCATTGCTGTTTTTAAATCTTCAGGTAAAGCTTCGATTGCACTGAACACTACCCGTTGCAATTCTTTGGACAACGTTAAGTTCTCAGGGTTCGAAATTTCTTTAAGTGCACTACCTGTTTCGTAAAATTCAGCTTCTTCAGCATCAACATCTGTCGCTGGGGGTCTGCGCCCTTGAGCCACAATGTGATTTTTCGCAGTATTCACTGCAATGCGATACAGCCACGTATAAAACGCACTTTCCCCGCGAAAGCTAGGGATAGCTCGGTAAGCTTTGATAAAGGCTTCTTGTGCTACATCTGGTACATCGCCAGGATTACTAACGTATCTGGAAATAAGATTACACACCTTGTTCTGATACTTTGTTACCAGCAGGTTGAATGCTTGCTTATCACCATTCTGAACTCGCTCAATCAATACTTGATCGGTCAGCTGCTCGTTCATTCGAGCGGATACTCCTATTTGTTATGCCCCTACTCTTCTCAGATATGGGTACTAATTATGCAAAACGTAGTATTGACACCACTGCTTACTTGAGCACTATTGTGACTCCAATGTGAATGAGAAAGTTCCATGGTTTCTCAAGTTTTTTGTCATTGTTTTTTCACAGTGTGATGTCATGCGCCAAATCCCATGCACTGCCTGACTTATGTCTAATTTGACAAGCGAGCATATTAAAGGGAAATGGGTATAATGGATGATCTCTGTCCCAGATTGTGCTGGGTAGAAACTAGAAAAGCAATGAGATTGACAAACTATTACTTTTCATTTGCATGGCTATTGGCTGTCTGAATAACGCGTTTTCAACCAAAACTCAGAAAACAACCGTGTGTCATTAGGCCTCAATGACCTAAGCATGCAAAAAGAAGAGTGGCTCAAGTCACCAGAGTAACTGTGATTTAGATAAGTCTCCCAACTTAGCCCTTAGTGACGGATGTCACGCATATGGAATGCACATGGTGTGCAAATAATACACAAGGTAACGTTGTTACCTTAGCTTGGGATTATAAAAGTTATATGAACACAAATCGTGAACATGAATGTGATGTGTTAGTGGTAGGGAGTGGCGCTGCGGGCTTGTCGTTGGCTTTACGTGTCGCAAACCACTGTAAAGTAATGGTACTCAGCAAAGGACCGCGCAGCGAAGGGGCAACTTACTACGCTCAAGGCGGTATCGCCGCTGTGTTTGATGAATCCGACACCATTGAGTCGCACGTTGAAGATACCCAAATTGCCGGGGATGGTATCTGTGACGAAGAGACCGTGAGATTCATTGCAGAACACTCAAAAGAATGTGTGCAATGGCTGATTGACGGCGGTGTACCGTTTGACCGTGAAGACGATGATTCTGACGATGAACCTCGTTACCACCTAACTCGCGAAGGTGGCCACAGCCGCCGCCGTATTCTGCACGCTGCAGACGCAACCGGTATGGCAATGCAAACCTCATTGCAGGACAACGCCCACAACCATCCCAATATTCATGTTCTTGAACGCCACAACGCTCTGGACTTGATCACTGAAGATAAAATCGGTGGTGATAAAAACAAAGTCATCGGTGCCTATATCTGGAACCGAAACGAAGAGCACGTAGAAACCGTGCGCGCCAAATTTGTGGTTCTAGCGACAGGTGGCGCATCAAAGGTTTATCAATACACCTCTAACCCTGATGTCTCATCGGGTGATGGTATTGCTATCGCGTGGCGAGCGGGCTGTCGAGTGGCAAACTTAGAGTTCAACCAGTTCCACCCAACTTGCCTTTACCACCCTGAAGCTCGCAACTTCTTGCTGACCGAGGCCCTTCGTGGTGAAGGCGCTTACCTTCGTCGCCCAGACGGCACTCGCTTTATGCCAGATTTTGATGAGCGTAAAGAACTCGCCCCCCGCGATGTTGTCGCTCGTGCCATCGACTTCGAAATGAAACGCTTGGGTGCAGACTGCATGTATCTCGACATCAGTCATAAACCAGCGGACTTTATCACCAAGCACTTCCCCACCATTTACTCGCGCTTGATGGACTTGGGCATTGATATGACCAAAGAGCCTATTCCAATCGTACCAGCTGCGCACTATACCTGTGGCGGCGTGATGGTGGATCAAAACGGTCATACGGATTTGAAAAACCTATACGCGATTGGCGAAGTGAGCTATACCGGCTTACATGGTGCTAACCGTATGGCATCGAACTCACTGTTGGAATGTGTGGTTTATGCGTGGTCTGCTGCAAAAGATATTCTGAAACATCACACCAGCGTTGAGCTGCCTTCACGTGTTCCATGTTGGGATGAAAGCCAAGTCACCAACAGTGATGAAGAAGTTATTATTCAACACAACTGGCACGAACTTCGCCTGTTCATGTGGGACTACATGGGCATTGTGCGTACCGATAAGCGCTTAGAGCGTGCATTGCGCCGCATTCAACTGCTACAACAAGAAACGCATGAGTACTACAGTAACTTCCGCGTATCTAATAACTTGTTGGAACTGCGTAATCTACTGCAAGTTGCAGAGCTTATGGTTCGCTGTGCAATGCAGCGTAAAGAGAGCCGCGGCCTGCACTACACGCTTGATTACCCAAATCAACTGGAAAACAGCGGTCCGACAATTCTGGTACCAGCAAAGCAGTTAACCGATAATTAATATCGAATCTAACGCTTATCAACAGGGAGCTTTGGCTCCCTGTTTCATTTTCCATTGACGCAAAATCAAGGAAAGTTGCCGATAGCACCGTTCATCACAACTGTCTCGCCAAATCGTCACCATTTCACCCGACTCTAGCGTAAAGGAGAGTTTAAAAGGCAGCGTCGTCAGGTTGACGTGTTTGATATGCGAATTACTCGTTTCATTTTTTACCGTGCCGTCGCTGTGCACATACCAATGCCCTTGACTCGACAAAAGGACAAAGCCTGGATCACGTAGCTTGCTAGCAATCAGTAATAACAAATAAATCGATAATACGAGCGGAATGTCGGAAAGAGACACGGCCCAAGTCAAGCTTAAGAAAACGGTCAGATTGCTGACTTGAGCCGTAATTGAGGAAGATACGTTAAGATTAACGAACTTTGCTGAGGTTGTGGGCAACAATTTTATCAACCATTGCTGCGTGGCCTAGGTTCTCGCTACGACCATGTCCCATCACCCAAGTGAACAGATCTGGATCATCACATTCAAGCAGAGAAACAAAGTCACGCTGTTCTTGTTCGTTCAGCGCATCAAAGCACTCTTCAAAAAACGGCATAATCACCACATCCAGCTCAAGCATGCCACGACGACAAGCCCATTTAATACGCGCCTTTTCTTCAGGAGTGTACATTCATTATTCCTTCATAGATGTCTTATTATTAATGCGGAGTGTAACAAGGGATGTGCTACGTCACTAGTGTGCGGGTCACAATACGTTAAGTAACTTCAAGGTGTCAGATTCAAAGCTGGTCACTGATTCAACACCACTGAACCTCACGTTTAGCAACAGCGAGCTCTTTCCTAATTATTCTGCCATGAAATCACGATAGAAAACGTCACCTATCCTTGATTGGCATACGTTGTTGACGTTTCTTACTCAAGGTTGATTAGATTTCCAAATTACCGCTACATCTGAAAACTGAGCGGTTCTCGCTAAACCGAACACCTTAAGGTGACTTGGGCATATTGAAAGCTGACAAATGGTGAATCTGCATTTAACATAGCTGAAAAATATCTTCAAAAGGCATTGTAATCATGGAATGGCAAACTCGCTTTTCACCGCTCAACCTATCGACTCAAGATGCTCTACCAGAACTGTCTATCTCACGACTCGATCATCTAGGCATGATCACCATGGTAGGCGATGACAAAAAATCGTACCTGCATGGTCAAGTTACCTGTGATGTGGTTTCTCTAGAAAAAGACCAATCAACACTCGGTGCGCACTGCGACGCGAAAGGTAAAGTGTGGAGTGTATTCCGCTTGTTCCATCATGGTGATGGCTACGGCATGATCCAGCCGAAATCTGCGATTGAAATCGAACTGAAAGAAATAAAAAAATACGCCGTATTTTCCAAAGTCACGATTGAAGAATCTAACGATGTGATTCTTGGCGTTGCAGGTGTCAACGCCGATGCGTTTGTGTCTGCTTTAAATGAAGATGCCGGTGATGTACGCATCATCAATGGCGGCACTGCGGTAAAAGTAGAGGCGAACCGTTGGTTACTTGTTGTGACAGAAGAAGCGGCGCAAGCACTGATCGAAAACAGCGATGCTACGCTGACAACACGCGAGCTTTGGACTCGTTTCGACATTGAATCAGCACTGCCATTCGTTTCTGCTACAGCGCAAAACGAGCACATTCCACAAGCCTTGAACATTCAAGCCCTAGGTGGCATTAGCTTCACTAAAGGCTGTTACACAGGCCAAGAAACCGTAGCTCGAGCGAAATACCGCGGCACAAACAAGCGCGCTATGTACATCGTGAAAGGCGTAACGTCGACCGCGTTAAACGATGATGCGATTGAACTAGAACGCAGCGTAGGCGACAACTGGCGCTCAGTCGGCACGTTACTGACTCACTATCAATTCAGTGATAACCAAGCTATGGGTTTGATCGTGTTACCAAATAATCTGGATGACGACACTCGCCTTCGTTTGACGTCTCAGCCTGATTGTGAATGGACCATCGCAGAATTGCCTTACAGCCTTGATGATGAATAATGCCATTCATACTCCTTTGATGCAGTTTCTTGCCGACCAAAACATCACGTTTCGTCTGCTTCCGCATCAAAGACCAGCCACAACAATTGAGGATGCCGCGCAACAACGCGGCATTCGCCCTTCTCAAATGGTCAAAGCGATATTGCTGCGAGACATGGGCAATCAATACGCCCTCGCCTGCGCCCCTGGTGATCGCAGTGTGGATCCGAAAAAGGTACGAGCTTTACTGCAATGTCGCCGCATGACTTGTGTCGACCAGGCCGATGTAGAAGCCATCACTGGTTATAAAATTGGCACTGTGACGCCGTTATTACTCAAACGACAGATGCCGATTGTGTTTGACCCAAGCTTATTGGAAGAACGTGAAGTCACCATCAGCAGTGGGGACCGCATGGCAGGGCTGGCGTTATCCATCGACGATTTGGTTCAGCTATGCCAACCCACCGTGGCCGAAATCTGTCGTTAACATCCAATTCATAATGCAATAAAGCGCAGTGTTCTCATCACTGCGTGATCTCCCTCATATCTATAAAAACACGCCACAGAATTTTTAATCAAAATTAAAACATAAATAGTCACCATTATAAAACTCGTATATGCTGATTCTGTTGGTTAAGTTTTCAACAAGCACTTAACCAACATAAAGTGAATCGGCTGACAGGCATGACCACGCTCGTGATGTCAGCTATCCACTTTTGTGTAATGCATCTGTGACTATTCGCCCGCTCAAGCGGGCTTTTTTTTGCTTGGAACTTTTTTCAAGCAGTCTCATCTAATCTTGTGTAAGCAAGCTATAACACTTAGATAGAAGGTGTAGGTTTGAAAAGGAAACAATTAGCAAACAATCATTTTCCTTCTATTCTTATTTCTGTAACAAAACTATTGCTTAATGCACCACGTATGAAGGAGAACAGAAACATTTGGGTTCCTTCCAGTGTAATTTTTTGGGGTAATCCTCACGCTATTTGAGATATCAGTCTGTCAATTTGTCTAAGGCAGCACAATTCTCCAAAGCGATACATTTCACCTGTACTTAATACTATTGCTGTCACAATAATTTTTACGTCCAAAACGTAAAATAACTGGGCTAGGTAAGAGAAAAGGAAAGTAAATATGAGACTGTTTAAGCGCTATACACCAAGTATGATTGCTAAACATATAAGTCGTCTTTTTAAGGGAAGAATCTATATTTACGGGGTCGGAAGATTCGAGTTTGATAACGGTAAATTGATACTACCGGAAAAAGCGGAGCAACGTCATTTTCGAGCGGTAAAAGAGATTAACCAAGAAATAATGAAACTCCGATGCGCATACGCTTAGCACTTCATCGATGTCAAAAAGACAAGTAAAACAAAGGCTGGATTATCCAGCCTTTTGTGTTTTTAGGTAATGTAACTCAGAGCTATTGACGAGCCAGTTCTGGTAGGTGCCCCTTCAAACCCAGTGCACGCTTCATGATCTCATCTTTAGCACCCGGTAATTGTCCCGCTAAACTCAAGCCAATACCGCGAACCAGTTTTTTCGCTGGATGGCCACCAGAGAATAAATCACGGAAACCTTGCATCGCCGCAATCATCTTCGCCGCTTCAGCCTTACGCCAACGCTCATAGCCACGCAGATTGCGTTTACTACCAATGTCTTGCCCTTGTTTCCAAAGAGTCAGTACTTCTTGCGCCAGACTGGCTGCATCCAATAAGCCGAGATTCACGCCTTGGCCTGCTAATGGGTGGATGGTATGAGCCGCATCGCCAACCAGTGCAACACGCTCAACTACAAAGTCTCGGGCATAACGCATTTTTAGCGGAAACGCCGCTCGCTCTCCCACCACTTCACACACGCCTAAACGAGCATCGAATTCGCTGGTTAGCGTTTTGTTGAACGCTTCATCGCTCATGACCAGCAATTCTTCCACTCGGTTTGGCTCTGTCGACCAAACGATAGAACACATGTTTGGTTGAGACATTGGCAAGAATGCCAAAGGCCCGTGAGGTGTAAAAATCTGACGCGCGATGCTGTGGTGCGGATCCGCTGTTTTCACATTAGCAACCAACGCATGGTGACCGTAGTCCCAATGCGTCAAAGGAATATCCATCTGGTTACGCAGCCACGAATTCGCGCCATCTGCGCCCACCACCAGCTTCGCTGTCATCGCTTGGCCGTTATCGAGCGTTAACCAACTCTCTTGTTCACCGACCGCGAGTGTCGCACAGCGCGCAGGCATGAATAACGTTACGTTCTCTAGCTTTTGCACTTGTTCCAACAACGCTAACTGAATCACGCGATTTTCAACGATGTGACCCAAATCAGGTTGCGCCATACTTTGTGCATCAAACTCTATTTTTGCGAAGCTGTCTTGCTCCCACACTTCCATACCGTAGTAAGGTGCAGCACGGCGTTGCTCAATACCCTGCCAAGCTCCTAGCTTACGTAAAATGGTTTCACTTGAGCGGCTCAGTGCAGAAACTCGCACATCAGGCAGTTCATTCAACGTTTCATCTGGCACGTTACCTTCGATCACGGCGATACGCAGGTCACTGTCTTTGAATGCGGCGGCAAGCGCCAACCCAACCATCCCTCCGCCGATGATGGCGATATCTACACTTTGCATCATTGCTATTTATTACCTAATAACTGGTTGTTACCTAGTTTGTTGCAGTCAATCATCGTTTCACTAAGCCAAGAGTATGGCGCAAGAGCGGCTGCTTAAAAATAGAAAGGTTATCCATCGCGGCTAAGGCTGTATTTCGCCCAATTCGCATCGCGAGTAAATCGTTTGAAAAAACATGGACTAACGAGCTTGTTAGCCAAATGGTTTCGTTGCGGTCTGCTTCTCGGCGTTGACTAAAGCGGATCAGGCCTTGGTAACGCCCAACATCTTCACCTTGCTTGACCAGTTCTTCAGCGAGAGTGACCACGTCTCGGATCCCCAAGTTGAAGCCCTGCCCAGCAATGGGATGCAGCGTTTGTGCTGCGTTACCGACTATCGCAAAACGGTGTGAAATATTTTGCT
Organism: Vibrio sp. YQ_11; assembly: GCF_043103065.1. Lineage (NCBI taxonomy): Bacteria > Pseudomonadati > Pseudomonadota > Gammaproteobacteria > Vibrionales > Vibrionaceae > Vibrio > Vibrio sp. YQ_11. The sequence goes on from NZ_JBICJM010000047.1 coordinate 44,361, forward strand.
TACGGTGGCGAAGCAACAACGGATAGCTCGCACGGAGCCCCACTTTTTGCATCGCACCTAATCGCCAACCAAAATCTTGCTGAAGCCGTTCAAGAAATTCGCTTTCGGACAATTCCATTACAATTTGAGCGTCATCAGGACGTAAGCACCATACGAGCGACATTCGATTATCACTCATCGGCAGCAGGGCAACTGGGCCGTTTTCAGTAAAACGCTCAAATGCGCGACCTTGATGCGGCTCTTGAGTCACAATATTGGCAATTACGGCAACTTGGTCGAAATCATGCTCAGAAAGCTCCAAACCAATTTGCTGACAACATTGCGAAACCGCACCATCGGCGGCAACAAGTAATTTCGCATTAAGCAACTCACCACTAGCAAGCTCAAGCGTCACATTTTCTTGAGTTCGGGTAATGTGCTTCGCGGAGTCTGGGCAGTACAAATCGATAGCGGTACTGTGAGTCAGCAATTCTTGGTAAACACGACCAACATCGGCTAACTCTACGACATAACCTAACGCTTCAACGCCAACGTCGTGCTTAGTGATGTCCGTCATTCCCGCATGAGAACGATCAGACACATGGATGTGTTCAATCGGGGTCGAAAAAGGTTCAATCGCAGACCATAACTCTAAGTGACGCAGCAGGTTAACCGTACCATAAGACAAAGCAATCGAGCGCGAATCAAAGCCCGGATGCTGATCAGATTGCGCTTTAAACGGTTCAACAACGGCAACACGCAAAGCCCCTTGAGACAAATGCTCAATCGCTAAAGCTAGTGTAGCCCCAGCCATGGCACCACCAGCAATTACTACGTCATATTGCTTCATGTTAACCTCTGGTCTATCTAGATTAATGAATCGTCGGTTTGCTTTCGCTGCTTTCTGGGCGAGCTCCGAACTCTGCATGAATGGTAAGTACGCAAGCTTTCACGTGTTCAATGACTTGTTCCAGCAATTGTGCTTGTTCACCAAAGTCGTCATCTTCATCAATGCCTAACTTGGCAATTTCTTCTAGGTCAGCCAACGCTTCTTTTGCATCATCCGATGCATTGTTCAGCGCAATGCCTGCTAAACCAAGACCAGATATAAAGTGATTCACAAAATCAGACAAGCTATCTGCCAACGCGAATAAACCCTCTTCGCCCGACTCATCCGGCAGAAGTAGTGACAGCTCCATGGATGAACCCGTTAGCTCGTTCGCCGTCACTTTGAAGACCGTCTGTGCAAAAGCTAACGCAGTCGTTGGCCAGCCCATGCCATCATTGGTGTAATCGAATAGAATTGGTTGCCAGGTTTGATCGTTAATCGCCAATCCACCACTTAGCATGCCGACAAGCAAACCGTGCAGCTCCGCAGGTGTCACAGCTAAACTTGCAGATTGTAGCTCTGCAGCAATAGATTGATATTCTGGAAGGGTGATTTCACTCATAACTTGGCTCATTCTTGCGTAATAATGTATCGACATATCCTACCATCAAGGTTAGTCGTCTGAAACGGCTATCAAATTCAATTTTGAACACCATTTGTTCAATTTGCCCAATTCCTGTGTGATCACGTCATCATTTCTCTTTCTGTGATGGGAAATGCTTGAATCTTAATAACGGTTTTCCTATAGTTTCCTCCTCGGTAGTTGCACGTAGCAACACCTTAGATAGCGCGAATATAGAGTTTATTCATCATGAGCAATCAAGCGATCGACGTAGAAATACTAGGCAAAGTTACACGAGTAAATTGTCCAGCAGGGCAAGAAGAGTCTCTCGTTGCAGCAGCAAAAGATCTTGATCGCCGATTGAAAGAGATGAGCGAACGTACTAAGGTAACCAATGAAATTCAACTGCTGACGTTTGCTGCATTAAACATTTGTTATGAGTTGCACACCAAGTCATACGAATCAAACGGTCAACAGCAAGAAATTACTGAGCGCATGGAAAAGCTCACCGCGTCTTTAGAGAACGCACTAAGCAAAGTTACGCAAGGACAGCCGTAGATACAAAATTTACCCTGGGGTGTTCGTCAGACGGATTTAAGTCCCTGAGCCGATAAGCAATACCAAAGGGTTAGTACTTGATAGCTATTGAGCAAGCTTGGCATGCACCGAGAAGCCTACGGTTATCATTGCTGATCCGCCTTGAACCAGCTGGTTCAAGGGCCACAATCCTCAACGGCACCCTGGGGTATTCCTTTATGTCATCACAATCCATATCATCACGCTCCCGACAAGACTTCCGCAAACTTATCCGTGAAAAACGCAACGCCTTGTGTAGCGATACGCAGTTTCAAGCGGGGCTAGACCTAGTTACTCAATTCGCCCAACTTCCAGAAATCCAACAAGCGCAGAACATTGCCATTTATCTCTCTGCCGATGGTGAACTCGATACGAAGCCACTGATTGAATGGTTATGGCAACAGGGAAAGTCGGTGTATTTACCCGTCATCCATCCTTTCTCAAAAGGCCAGTTATTGTTTCTTCAATACGTGAATGAAGATCAACTGGTCTACAATAAGTACCGCATTCTCGAGCCAAAACTCGATATTCGCCACCTTCTTCCCGTCAAACAATTAGATGTAATCTGCACGCCTTTGGTCGGCTTCGACAGTATCGGACACCGCTTAGGTATGGGTGGAGGCTACTACGATCGCACTCTTTCTCATTGGTTCAAGACAGGAGAAGGAGGCAAACCGATTGGCATTGCTCACGATTGCCAGCATGTAGAACGCTTACCAATTGAAAGCTGGGATATTCCATTACCTAAGATCGTGACTCCAAGCCAAATATGGCAATGGGAAAAGTAACGCTTAGCCGCTATAATCACGCCCGCAAACGTTAACGAACATCTATTCAGGAGATTGGCATGACTCAAGATGAAATGAAAAAAGCGGCTGGTTGGGCAGCACTTAAATATGTTGAGAAAGGCAGCATTGTCGGTGTTGGCACAGGCTCTACCGTGAATCACTTCATCGATGCACTAGGCACTATCAAAGATGATATCAAAGGTGCAGTGTCTAGCTCAGTTGCTTCTACAGAGCGTCTAAAAGAGCTTGGTATTGAAGTTTTTGAGTGCAACGACGTAATTAAGCTAGACGTATATGTTGATGGTGCAGACGAAATCAACCCTGCGCGTGAAATGATCAAAGGTGGCGGTGCAGCGCTAACTCGTGAAAAAATCGTTGCAGCAATCTCTGAAAAGTTTGTATGTATCGTTGACGACACGAAAGCGGTTGACGTGCTTGGCCAGTTCCCTCTTCCAGTGGAAGTGATTCCAATGGCACGTTCTTACGTTGCTCGTGAGTTGGTGAAACTTGGTGGCGACCCTGCATACCGTGAAGGTGTTGTAACGGATAACGGCAACATCATCCTAGATGTGCACAACATGCAAATCACCAACCCGAAAGAGATGGAAGACAAAATCAACGGTATCGCGGGTGTGGTAACGGTTGGTCTTTTTGCTCACCGTGGTGCTGATGTTGTGATCACTGGTACGCCAGAAGGCGCAAAAATTGAAGAGTAAATAACAGCCATGAATCGGTCTATCTGATTCAGTTTTCTGTTATTTCATTACAGACGGTGCTGCAAGGCACCGTTTTTTATTCCTTTCTCTAAGAAAATTATCTCTTATTCCGTAATTTTCTTACCCAAAGCAATTTTTTTTTGTTACTTTATTGAACAGAAGACGCACAAGGAAACGTTTGTCCTCCTACAAAACTATTAATTATCCCCTTTTTAATGGTTTTGCCCAATGTGCGCCACATTAGCCCACCTTTCCATTTTAAGGACGAGAAAAAATGGCCAAAGTTTCACTGGAAAAAGAAAAGATTAAGATCCTCTTACTCGAGGGACTTCACCCTTCTTCAGTTGAAGTTCTTCAAGCAGCTGGTTACACCAACATTGAATATCACAAAGGTTCGCTTTCAGAGGAAGAACTGATTGAAGCAGTTAAAGATACGCACTTCATCGGTATCCGCTCCCGAACGAATCTATCCGAGGAAGTGATCAATGCGGCAAACAAACTGGTTGCGATTGGCTGTTTTTGTATCGGAACTAACCAAGTCGATCTTGGTGCGGCGGCAAAACGTGGCATTCCTGTATTCAATGCACCGTTTTCAAATACACGAAGTGTAGCTGAGCTAGTGCTTGGTCAGATTCTTCTGCTCCTTCGTGGGATTCCTGAAAAGAACGCTTTAGCACACCGTGGTATTTGGAAGAAGAGCGCAGACAACTCTTACGAAGCGCGTGGTAAACGCCTTGGTATCATTGGTTACGGCCATATCGGTACTCAGCTGGGCATTATTGCTGAAAACTTAGGTATGCGCGTGTACTACTACGACATCGAAAACAAACTATCACTTGGCAACGCAACGCAAATCCACACGATGAGCGAGCTGCTAAACAAATGTGATGTTATTTCGCTGCACGTACCAGAAACACCTGAAACGAAGAATATGATGGGCGAAGAAGAATTTGCTCGCATGAAGCCTGGCGCAATCTTCATCAACGCCGCTCGCGGTACCGTTGTTGATATTCCTGCGCTTTGCCACAGCCTAGAAGCAGGTCACTTAGCTGGCGCAGCAATCGACGTATTCCCAGTTGAACCAAAAACAAACGCTGACCCGTTTGAATCTCCACTACAGAAATTCGATAACGTCATTCTAACACCACACGTGGGCGGCTCTACTCAAGAAGCACAAGAAAACATCGGCGTGGAAGTTGCGGGTAAACTGGCGAAATATTCAGATAATGGTTCAACACTATCAAGCGTTAACTTCCCTGAAGTATCTCTGCCTGAACACGGTCGTGAGTGCTCTCGCTTACTGCACATTCACAAAAACCGCCCAGGTATTCTGACTCAAATTAACACCATCTTCGCAGAAGAAGGCATCAACATCGCAGCGCAGTACCTACAAACTGAAGCTGAGATCGGCTACGTAGTTATTGATGTGGAAACTGAGCGTTCAGAAGAAGCACTAACTAAGCTGAAAAGCATTGAAGGCACGATTCGTGCTCGTATTCTTCATTAAGAAGAATCCATACAACAAAGGCAGGGATTATCCCTGCCTTTTCTTTTTGTGTTACCAAAACAAATTATTTTAATTTGTAAACCACATCCACTTGGTCACGAATTACAAGAGTCGAGTCTTGGTAACTGTTCGCACCTTGCTTGCTGTCCATCGCCATTGAGCGCATCAACACAGGCTGTACATGCATTTGGTTATAGTTAATTTGCCAGATGCCGCCGAGTTTTTTATCAAAGCCAGATGCAAGCGATGCCGCTTTTTCTCTCGCATCTTTGATCGCAGCCATGCGTGCTTTTTGTTGGTATTCCGCTTGATTGCTCACTTTCAATTGGATGTTGTCGACCTGATTAATGCCAGCTTTCAACGCCATATCCAAATACTGGTTAAGATCGGCTAAATCTGTCACTGTTACATTGATGCTGCGTGATGCTCTGTATCCAACCAACTCCGCTTTGCCCGATTTAGGGTAGTGATACTGAGGCGCAAGATACAGGTTTGAGCTGGTGATATTGTCCTTTGATAAACCAGCATCAGACAGATATTGGAGAAAATCTTCGACTGTTTTATCGACGGATTGTTTTGCTTGTTCCGCTGTCATGGTGGTATCCACCACTTTTACAGAAAAGGTCGCCATGTCTGGTGTTGCGACCACCTCACCGTAACCCGTTGTTGTTACGTGAGCAAATTCAGGCACATCAGCCAAGACTGAAACACTGCTAAGACTAAGAGCTGAAGCCAGCAAACACGAATACAGTTTCATTCGACAAATCCATCCATATCAATAGTGAAGTGTCTCCACAAATCAGCATCACCGACTTTGTTAAGTCGCCGAGCTGTAGGAGTAAGTGGTTTCATAATAGAAACTTCCGGTGATTATCCAAGCTCCTAACTTCACTTCTAACACAACTTTGACTGTGTAACTTTGGTGTAATTTCAACCATTCGTCATTTAATATTCGTCAGAAATGGTCGTCTATTCAATCACTACTGTGGTAAATGACGCTGTGCATAATTGACAATCGCTTGTGAAATCTCCTGCAATACGCCAGTTTCCAACTGCCAATGGTGCCAATAAATACGATAAGACATCAGGAAGCCAGGCGTAATATCAATTAACGAGCCTTGCTCTAACTCATCAGTAATTTGCAAACGAGGGATCAAACAATATGCCACTCCAGCTAACGCCATTTTGAGAAAAGCCTCTGAGCTGCTGATGTTGTGATGAATCACGCTATCAGGACGCACATTGAAATGCTCCGTGAGAAACTTTTTATGTAAGTCATCATACTGATCGTAGGAAACCGCTGGCGCCTTTGCTAAGGTCTGATTGTTTACACCTTCAGAAAAGTAACGCTGATAAAACTCAGGGTTAGCCACGCAAACGTAATCAATTCGTCCTAAGTAATCGGCGCGACAATTTGGTATCGCTTGAGACTCTAAACTGATCGCCCCTGCGACCTCACCACTTTTCAGTTTTTCTATTGAACGTGATTCACCGTAAATCGTCAGCTTCAACTCTACTTGACGAGTTTTCATGACGTCTTGCAAAGCAGGCAGTAACCACGTAGCCAAACTGTCGGCGTTAGTAGCTAAAGACAGTTGTACTGGGCGCGTTGTAGTATCGTTTTTTATCTCAGGTAAAATTTCGTGCTCTAGCAACCGAACTCGACGGTAAAGCCCCAATAGTTTTTTCCCAATAGGAGTTGGCTTGGGTGGCTGCTCTCGAATTAACACAGGTTGCGCTAAGAACTTTTCGAGCTGTTTAATACGCTGCGAAATGGCAGATTGTGAGACAAACAGATGCTCAGCAGCTCGTTCAAAACTGCCTTGATAAACAACGGCATCCAAGGCTTCTATCCATTTGTAATCCAACCCTCGCATTCACTTTCTCCCCCCAAAAAAAAACCAACACCAAACCATTAAATAAGTAACTCTAATAATATATTAAAATCATTAATTATACTTATTTAACCAAAGCCATTATCTTTCCCCTCTCTGTCGTTTTCTTAATTATCTGAGGTGTATTGTGAGCTTTTGGGTTTTATTGCAAGGATTTGGTTTAGGGGCATCGATGATCATTCCGATCGGAGCACAAAATGCGTATGTCTTGAATCAAGGCATAAAGCGCAATCACCACCTGACGACAGCCACTATTTGTAGCGTCCTAGATATGATCTTCATTTCTCTAGGTATCTTTGGTGGTGGTGCTATTCTGTCTCAAAATGAAATTCTACTGACATCGGTGACGCTTGGTGGTATTGCCTTCCTGAGCTTCTATGGACTACTTTCGCTTAAAAGCGCATTCAAGCCAGAGAATGAATCGGAATCAAAAGGGGAAGTCGTAGCTCGTGGACGCCGAACGGTAATTTTAGGCGCATTAGCTGTCACCGTGCTCAACCCACATTTGTACTTAGATACCGTTGTTATCTTAGGCTCAATCGGTGGACAATTTGAAGGCCATGATCGAATCGCTTTCGCGTTAGGCACTATTATGGCGTCATTTGTTTGGTTCTATACCTTGTCGATGGGCGCCGCAAAACTCGGGCCTACGCTATCTAAACCGAAAGTAAAAAAAGGCATCGATATCGCCGTTGCACTGATGATGTTCACCATTGCTTATGTACTCGCGAGCGAGCTCATCACTAAATACTGGTAATCCAAACCAAAGGATATGAATGACATGGAGTCACTGGAAAACATCTATCGCATCAACAAAGAGCGATTGCATTCGCTCTCGACTCCATTTCGAGAATGGCAACACGAAGCCATTCTCGACTTCGACACCGACCTTAAAGTCGCGAAAGAACTCGGCTGGAAAGGCACACATAGCAAAAGCTTGTTTTTAACACTCAAAGGTGGCGGGTATGGTGTTCATTACCGATAAAGACTCTCGCCTTGATGCCAAAACGATTAACTCAATATTTGGCAAGCGACCTTCTATTGGCAGTGATGAACTCATGCAGGAATTACTTGGCTGCCTACCCGGTGCTGTTTGCCCGATAGGTTTACCACCAGAGGTTGCGATCGTGGTGGATACCAAGCTCTATCATCACGAAGAGTTGCTTTATACACCAGGGCTACCAGAGCGCACCTTCGGTATTGCAGGCATTCATTTAATACCACTCTTACAGATAGGTAATAACCCTCTGTTTGAAATATAAAAAAAGCGAGGCTAGTGCCTCGCTTTTTAGATTATCTATCGTTCGAATTAAGATTCGACACGGTTCAAATGAACATCCATTTGTGGGAATGGAATTTCGATACCGTTCTCGTCCAATGCTTCTTTAATGCCTTGCATTGAATCAAAGTACACACCCCAGTAATCCTCAGTTTTAACCCAAGGGCGCACTACGAAGTTAACTGAAGAATCTGCTAGTGTTAGAACACCGATAGTCATATCAGGATCTTTCAAGATACGAGGATCTTTTTCTAGCGTTTCGCGAATCACTTTCTTCGTTAGCTTAAGATCGGCTTTGTATGAAACACCGATAACCAAATCTACGCGTCGCGTTGCATGGCGAGAGTAGTTCGTGATTGCACCACCAATAACAGACGAGTTAGGTACAACAACCATTTTGTTGTCTGGTGTTTTTAGAACTGTTTGGAAGATTTGAATCGCTTCAACACTACCCGCTACGCCGCCAATCTCTACATAGTCGCCAGATTTAAATGGACGGAATGCAACAATCAGTACGCCTGCCGCAAAGTTTGATAGAGAACCTTGTAGAGCAAGACCAACAGCAAGACCTGCCGCACCGATTACAGCAACAACAGATGCCGTTTGAACACCTAAACGGCCCAGAGCTGCGATAAGTACGATAACGAATAGTAGGTAACGAACAAGACCGTGAATAAATTCTACGACCGCCTTATCCATGTTTTTCTTTTCAAGTACTTTGGAAACACTGCCAGCGACTGCTTTAACGATAATATTACCGATAAATAGGATAATCAGCGCTGAAATAATGTTCACACCGTACTGAATAAGTAGGTCTGAGTTGTTTGTAAGCCAAGTCTCAGCTTGAGTCAGCCCATCTGTTAGAGTGGTATCGATACCCATCGATTCACCTGCCATAATTCTTATCCTCAAAAATAAAGATATATAAATCTAATTGCCGTTAACTTATGAGCCTTGTTTTCTATAGGCCCTTATCTACAACAATATCCCTATTGCCCAACTGAACAGTGTCAGATTTTTGGCACGATATCCCAACTTTGACATTTTGCAAAGTCAGAGTTTCGCAAAGATATGCAAAACAAGGCTTTATCAGAATTTTCTGACATCGACCTGTTACAGAGTACGCAATGCTTTAACATTTCGCCACTTCTATTACCTAGTTTCATGCGAAGCGACTAAAAAACAACCTAATGATTATTGGCGCATTATTGATATGTACTTACATGCCCCATCCATTCTTCTATTCAGCATGGGTATAAATCTATTGACGTTGAAGAAAGCCAAATGACAGACACAAAAAAACCCGCTCAAAGAGCGGGTTTTTAGATAACTCAATTCAGACGAATTATAGTACGTCGATTGCGTTAAGGTCAGCAAATGCTTGCTCAAGACGAGTAACCATTGAAGCTTGACCAGCACGTAGCCATACGCGTGGATCGTAGTACTTCTTGTTTGGCGCGTCTTCGCCAGTTGGGTTACCGATTTGACCTTGTAGGTAATCGTGGTTTTCAGCTTCGTACTGACGGATACCATCCCAAGTTGCCCACTGTGTATCAGTATCGATGTTCATTTTGATAACACCGTAGCCGATAGATTCACGGATTTCTTCTAGAGAAGAACCAGAACCACCGTGGAATACGAAGTTTAGAGAGTTCGCTGGAAGACCGAATTTCTCAGAAACGTACGCTTGAGAATCACGTAGGATAGTTGGAGTTAGAACAACGTTACCTGGCTTGTAAACGCCGTGTACGTTACCGAAAGATGCTGCGATAGTGAAACGGTGGCTGATAGCGTTTAGTTTCTCGTATGCGTATGCAACGTCTTCTGGAGAAGTGTATAGCTCAGACGCGTCCATATCAGAGTTGTCAACGCCGTCTTCTTCACCACCAGTACAACCAAGTTCGATTTCTAGAGTCATGTTCATTTTAGCCATGCGCTCTAGGTACTTAGCAGAAATTTCGATGTTCTCTTCTAGAGACTCTTCAGAAAGGTCGATCATGTGAGAAGAGAATAGAGGTTTACCAGTTTGCGCGAAGTACTCTTCACCTGCGTCTAGTAGACCGTCGATCCATGGTAGAAGTTTCTTAGCAGCGTGGTCAGTGTGTAGGATTACTGGAACACCGTAAGCTTCAGCTACAGCGTGAACGTATTTCGCACCAGCAACAGCACCTAGGATTTGAGCTTCTTGACCTTCAAGTTTTAGACCTTTACCAGCAAAGAAAGCAGCGCCACCGTTAGAGAACTGAACGATAACTGGAGCTTTAACTTTTGCAGCTGCTTCAAGTACTGCGTTTACAGAGTCAGTACCAACACAGTTTACTGCTGGAAGTGCAAAGTGGTTTTCTTTTGCAACTTCAAATACTTTCTGAACGTCATCGCCAGAGATAACACCTGGTTTTACGAAGTCGAAGATCTTAGACATGGATGTAATCCTATTTATCTGTCGTTTTTAAACAAAACTTGTTAAGTTGAAAATCTTGCAAACGTTTGCTCACAACTGAGGCTATTCTAGCAGAGTTCCTCTCACGTTGCAGCAAACAAGAAAGCGGGAGAGTAACTCCCCCGCTTTGCTTTAATTACTTAGCGCGTGCTTCTAGCATTTCTACTGCTGGAAGAACTTTACCTTCTACGAACTCAAGGAAAGCGCCGCCGCCAGTAGAGATGTAAGATACGTCAGCTTTGATACCGAACTTGTCGATAGCTGCTAGCGTGTCACCACCACCTGCAACAGAGAAACCTTCAGAAGCTGCGATAGCTTCAGAGATACCTTTAGTACCTGCTTCGAAGTTCTTGAATTCGAATACACCTACAGGACCGTTCCATAGGATAGTTTTCGCGTTTTTAAGGATTTCAGCTAGAGCAGCTGTTGATTCTGGACCAAGGTCGAAGATCATGTCGTCGTCTTGTACTTCAGAAACGTGTTTGATTTCTGCTTCTGCGTTCTCGTCGAATGCTTTCGCACATGCAACGTCAGTTGCCACTGGAATTGCACACTCGTCCATTAGCTTCTTAGCAGTGTCTACTAGGTCAGCTTCGTATAGAGATTTACCAACGTTGTGACCAGCAGCAGCGATGAATGTGTTAGCAATACCACCACCAACAACAAGTTGGTCAGCGATTTTAGATAGAGATTCAAGAACAGTTAGCTTAGTAGAAACTTTTGAACCACCTACGATAGCAACCATTGGACGAGCAGGCTTGTCCATTGCTTTGCCTAGAGCTTCTAGTTCGTTTGCTAGTAGAGGACCAGCACAAGCTACAGGAGCGTGCATACCAACGCCGTGAGTCGACGCTTGAGCACGGTGAGCCGTACCGAATGCATCCATTACGAATACGTCACATAGTGCTGCGTATTTCTTAGATAGCTCTTCTTCGTTTTTCTTCTCGCCTTTGTTGAAGCGAACGTTTTCTAGAACAACAAGCTCACCAGCGTTTAGCTCTAGGCCATCTAGGTAATCTTTAGCAAGTTTAACTTCGCAATCTAGTGCGTCGTTTAGGTAGTTAACAACTGGTTGTAGAGAGAACTCTTCAGCGTATTCACCTTCAGTTGGACGACCTAGGTGAGAAGTAACCATTACTTTAGCGCCAGCTTCTAGGCAGTGCTTAATAGTTGGAAGAGATGCGATGATACGTGCATCAGAAGTTACTTTACCGTCTTTTACTGGCACGTTTAGGTCAGCACGGATGAATACACGTTTACCTGCAAGATCCAGGTCAGTCATCTTGATTACAGACATGATGTGTCCTCTCAAATATTTAATAATTAAAGTTTTTGAAAACTCGGCAACCCTGCCAAGCCTGTTAATTCTTCAAACTGGTTATAGATATGGAGATACGTCAGATTTATTTCAAGGCTTGAAATAAAAATTCTCTCCATCACTTCTTCACCTTTATAGCTCCACTTGTGAAGAAACTTTCATTGCTAAAGCGGTATCCAGCATCCGGTTAGCAAAGCCCCATTCGTTATCGCACCAAACGAGCATTTTTACTAATTGCCCGTTACTCACTCTTGTCTGAGTTCCATCCACTATCGCGCTATGGGGATCGTGGTTAAAGTCGATGGAAACGAGTGGCGATTCAGTATAGTCAACAATGTTACGTAATGTACACTGAGATGCGTTAACAATGGTTTGATTTACGTCATTAACTTTCACATTTGTATTAATTGTGACACTTAAATCCATTGCAGTGACGTTAACTGTCGGAACTCGAACGGAAATGGCTTCGAATTTGTTGGAAAATTTCGGGAAGATTCTTTCAATTCCTTTATGCAACTTGGTGTCAACAGGAATGATAGATTGGCTCGCAGCTCGAGTACGACGTAAGTCATTATGGTAAGCATCAATAACTTGTTGGTCGTTCATGGATGAGTGGATTGTGGTAATGGTACCTGACTCAATCCCAAATGCTTCATCCAATACTTTGATGATGGGAACAATACAGTTGGTGGTACATGAACCATTGGACACCACGCGGTGTTCATCTTTAAGGGTTTCGTGGTTCACACCGTAAATAATGGTGTTATCGAGATCGTTCGCTCCTGGGTGAGAGAAGAGCACTTTCTTCGCTCCGGCTTCGATATGGGCAAGACCATCCGCCTTTGAACCATAAACGCCGGTACAATCTAAAACGATATCGACTTCAAGGTCGCGCCACGGAAGCAGTTCAATTTCAGAGAGATGAAGAATTCGGATGGCATCATATTCACCGCTTTCATGGTGAACATTCAAATGCTCTTGATCGTGGGAGATTTTCTTACCAAAACGGCCATGACTGGTGTCATATTGTAGAAGGTGAGCCATTGCCTCTGGTTGAGCAAGCTCATTAACCGCTACCACTTTAATCTGCTGATGTTTGCCGCTTTCATAGACAGCTCGCAGAACATTACGACCTATACGTCCAAATCCATTGATCGCAACTTTTAGCATTTATCCTTCGCCCCACCAAAAATTTCGTGGCACAGATAGTACCTGATAAGGCTGAAAAACGCACCTAATGAATCATAGTAAAGCATGATTTAAAAAGGCTGGGACATAGCCCAGCCTTCTTTGAAAGAGATTAGAATGCTACGTCTAACCCTAACCAGTAACGACGTCCATCTTCGACGTACCCATATTCTTTGTAGTTGATGTCTTCATCGAACAGGTTGTAAATCGCACCTTTGATCTTGGTGTTATCCGTCAACTGATACGTTACGCCGGCATCTACAAACGTATAAGCAGGTTCAACGATGCTGTTGCGTGATGGGCCAGTGACCGGATCCATTTCTTTGCCTCGGTAGGTCACTTTCGTCCAGCTCTCTAGGTTGTCTGTTGTTTGCCAAGTAACATCAACATTAAACAGATGCTTTGGAAGTTGCTGAAGTGGCATACCTTTGTATTCACCCGTTTTTTGCTCCGAGTCGGTAAAGGTATAGCTTGAGCTTAAGTAGATAGTCTCGGTTAGTGGTTTCGCCAACGTTGCTTCTACACCCTGAGTCACAGCTTCATCCACATTAATACGGTAAGTAGGATCTGCCCCCCATTGGTTTGGGCCATCCGTACAAATTGTATCTGGGCACACCACGCGAGTGATCTTATCTTTAAACTCATTGTGGAAGGCGGTTAACGTCACATCAAGACCAGAATCACCTTGGTAAAGCACACTGATTTCTTTGTTCAGGGAAGTTTCCGGATCCAAATCTGGGTTACCATAAATATTACCGCCACCACTGACTTGCGCCCAACCTGGGGTAATTTCACGTAACTGAGGAGAGCGGAAGCCTGTCGCCACACCGCCTTTGACCGTCCAAGCAGGATCAACACGCCACACACCATACACTCGCGGGCTAAAATGCGCGCCGTAGTTTTCATCGTGATCCAAACGACCACCTAATGTCAGACTAAAAGGTTCTGCGATCTTCCATTCATCTTCGATGAACACAGCCCATTGAGTATTTGATGCTTTCGTTTTAGATGATGCTTTGTTAGACGTAAAATCTTCCAACTCGGCATGCGTCGCATCGACACCAGTTGTCAGAGTATGCGCGCCCAACCCTTTAACTAGGCTGGATTTAAACGTGGTATTTACAATAGTCATTTCGCGAGATTTGTTTTCACTCTCCTCGCGCTGCAAGTAGGTATCAGAGTTACCCAATAACTCCCACTCCCCGGTGTGACTAAGCGTAACGTAGTTGCGACGGTATTCATTCAATGAATCTTCACAGCCTCTACGACAGCCCGTCGTAGGTACAGAAAGACCAACATTACCGCGACGACTTTGTGCCGATGTACCACCCTCTAACTGCACAGAGTGACGATCATTGATTTGATAGATCAGTTTTGAAGAGATGCTCTGCATATCTTTGTCTTCATAACCATAATCAATGTCATCTTCTTCCCTTGCGGTATATTGACCATAAACCTGTAGCAACAAGTTTTCTGCAAGAGGGCCATTTACAAAGAAGTTTGCACTCTGTTCACCACCAGAACGGCTGTTTTCTTGGATAACCGTCCCCAGCTGCACATTACCTGTCCACTCAAGCGCATCTTTACGGGTGATCACGTTAATCACACCACCAATCGCATCGGAACCATACAGCGTCGACATCGGGCCACGGATCACTTCGATTCGCTCAATGGCTTGAAGTGGTGGCAACCAACCTTGTTCAATACCAGGGCCATCGCTATTTGGGCGAGTTTCGCGAGTACTTTGGCGCTTACCATCCACAAGAATTAACGTGTACTTAGAGCCCATACCACGAATGCTGATATCGGTTGTATCACCACCACCAGTCACAACAACACCTGGCACACTTTTCAGTGCATCAGTCACGTCGCGGTAGTAGCGCGAGTCCAATTCTTCTCGCGAGATAACACTAATACTTGCAGGCGCATCCGCTTGGGATTGCTCATAACTTGACGCTGTCACCACGACGGTTTCCATTTTAGAAACTGAGTCGTTAGCAAATACATGAGGGACACTGACGAAGGCTAAAACACCAGTTGCAGTTAGCACTGGCAGTCTAAGAGTGGACATCTACATCTCCATAATTGATAATGATTATTATTTTCGAAGTGAAATTATTCATAAATAAAATGAGATGCATAGTGAGAGTTATGGAACGGTTCTTCCCATATATGGAATCCGTTCATAACGCAGTAAGGAGTAAGATATGCACGACTTAGCATCAATTCGTGCTTTTGATGCGCTTAACCAACACAAAAGTTTGACCGCAGCCGCCAAAGCACTGAATCAGCCGAAATCCACCGTGAGCCGCCGCTTAGCACAATTAGAAGCCGACTTTGGCCAAGCGCTAACGACTCGACAAGGCAACCGCTTGATTCTGACACGCGCAGGGGAGATTTTTGCCGACTACAGCCGCCAGTTCCTAGAGCTCAGCGAGGAAAGTTATGAAGCGCTTCAAGGCTTAAATAATCAAGTATCAGGCTCTCTACATATCGTTTGCCACGCAGCGTTAGTTCGCAGTTGGTTAGGCGATGTGCTCAATGAATTTCTGGCGGAGAACCCTGACGTCAGAGTCCAGCTCACCAGTGATTTTTCCGATACACACCACGATCCAGATTTGTTTATCTGGCTAGGTGAACACAAAGGGCTGGATTGGCGCAAAGAAACGCTTGGCGTATTTCGTTACACCCCATTCGCGTCGCCAAACTACATCGAAAAACATGGCCCCATCCACCACCCGAGAGAACTAAACAAACATCCGTGGATAGATTTTGGGTCGATACAAGAGAATGGTTTGCTACTCTCGCACCCAGAACAAGGGGAGTTTTTTCTAGAACCATTTGTCAGCCGACTCTATAGCGACAACATTGCTATGCAGATCGATAGTATCGCCAACGGACACGGCATTGGTCTCTTGCCAACTTGGACTGCACAAGGGTATGAGAAACATCACCCCGGCCGTATCACCCCATGCCTTGAAGGCTGGCTTTCTGAGCCAATAACGATCAACTATTATACACCAGCAGGGCGTCATCCTCTTCGCTTATCCGTACTGCTTGAAGATATTCACCAAAGTATTCCGCTAGATTGGAAATATTGAGACAAATAAAAAGGCCATCAACATGATGGCCTTTTCTCACAACCGCTCAACAGAGCCGGTTTAAACAACTGTCTCGATTACGCTAGTAGTTCTTTTGCTGTGTTCACTACGTTTTCTACAGTGAAACCAAACATTTCGAACAACTGGTCAGCAGGTGCAGATTCACCGAATGTTGTCATACCGATGATGCGACCGTCGAAACCAACGTACTTGTACCAGAAGTCTGCGATGCCCGCTTCAATAGCGATACGTGCTGTTACGTCTGATGGTAGAACTGCTTCACGGTAAGCTGCGTCTTGTTTGTCGAATGCATCTGTTGATGGCATTGAAACAACGCGTACTTTCTTACCTTCTGCTGTTAGTTGTTCAGCGGCTTTCACTGCTAACTCAACTTCAGAACCTGTTGCGATTAGGATTAGCTCAGGTTTGCCATCGCTGTCTTTCAGGATGTAACCACCTTTCGCGATGTCTGCAACTTGCTCAGCGCTACGTGGTTGTTGCGCTAGGTTTTGACGAGAGAAGATAAGTGCTGTTGGTGCATCTTTACGTTCAATCGCTAGTTTCCATGCTACAGCAGACTCAACTTGGTCACATGGACGCCATGTGTTCATGTTTGGAGTCAAACGTAGAGACGCCATTTGCTCAACTGGTTGGTGAGTTGGGCCATCTTCGCCAAGACCGATAGAATCGTGTGTGTACACTTGGATGTTCTGAATTTTCATCAAAGCAGCCATACGCATTGCGTTACGAGCGTATTCCATGAACATTAGGAATGTTGCGCCGTAAGGAACGAAACCACCGTGTAGTGCGATACCGTTCATAATAGCAGTCATGCCAAATTCACGTACACCGTAGTGGATGTAGTTACCAGAGAAGTCGTTCGCTTCTAGAGACTTAGAACCCGACCACATGGTTAGGTTAGAAGGCGCTAGGTCAGCAGAGCCGCCCATGAACTCTGGTAGTAGAGCACCAAATGCCTCTAGAGCGTTTTGAGATGCTTTACGTGACGCAATGTTTGCTGGGTTTGCTTGAAGATCAGCAATGATTTGGTTTGCTTTCTCTTCCCACTCTGCAGGAAGTTCGCCGTTTAGACGACGCTTAAGCTCTGCTGCTTCTGTTGGGTAAGCCGCTGCGTATGCTTCGAACTTCGCGTTCCACGCCGCTTCTTTTTCAGCGCCAGCTGCTTTTGCATCCCACTCTGCGTATACATCAGCAGGGATTTCAAATGCAGGGTGTTCCCAACCTAGGAATTCACGCGCTGCTGCGATTTCTTCAGCGCCTAGTGGTGCGCCGTGACAGTCGTGAGAACCCGATTTGTTTGGAGAACCAAAACCGATGATAGTCTTCGTACAAATTAGCGTAGGACGAGGGTCTGCTTTTGCAGCTTCAATCGCTGCGTTGATTGCTTCAGAATCATGGCCATCTACTGCTGGGATTACGTGCCAACCGTAAGCTTCGAAACGCTTAGGTGTATCGTCAGAGAACCAACCTTCAACGTGACCATCGATAGAGATGCCGTTGTCATCCCAAAATGCGATCAGTTTACCTAGGCCTAGAGTACCAGCAAGAGAACATGCCTCATGCGAGATACCTTCCATCAGACAGCCATCACCCATGAACACGTACGTGAAGTGGTCAATGATGTCGTGGCCATCTTTGTTGAATTGTGCTGCTAGCGCTTTTTCTGCTAGAGCCATGCCAACAGCGTTCGTGATACCTTGACCTAGAGGGCCTGTTGTCGTT
Source organism: Vibrio sp. YQ_11 (assembly GCF_043103065.1). Lineage (NCBI taxonomy): Bacteria > Pseudomonadati > Pseudomonadota > Gammaproteobacteria > Vibrionales > Vibrionaceae > Vibrio > Vibrio sp. YQ_11. The sequence continues at coordinate 62,342 of NZ_JBICJM010000047.1, forward strand.
TCGATGCCTGGTGCGTAGCCGTACTCTGGGTGACCTGGAGTCTTAGAGTGAAGCTGACGGAAGTTTTTCAGATCATCGATAGATAGCTCGTAACCGCTCAAGTGCAGTAGAGAGTAGATCAGCATAGAACCGTGGCCGTTTGAAAGTACAAAACGGTCGCGATCTGCCCACTCTGGGTTAGCTGGGTTGTGGTTTAGGTGAGAGCGCCAAAGAACTTCAGCGATATCAGCCATACCCATAGGTGCGCCTGGGTGGCCAGAGTTAGCTTGTTGAACACCATCCATGCTTAGAGCACGAATTGCATTGGCAAGATGTTTACGAGACGACATGTCTGCTCCTGAGTACATTAAGCGAAACGAAAAAAGAGGTCACAATTCTCTCAAAGCCAAGTTGGGTGTGCAAACGTTTTCCAACCCAAAACCTCACAAATATTGCACCTTTCAGTTCAAATACATCGAAGTTCTAAAAATTACCAACAATTCAAGCAAACGTTTGGTTATAACAAAAACCAAAAAAGAGCTTGTAATTCGAGCAATCAAAATTAGAATAGACGTCTAGATGTAGATACACCTACAAATATTAGTATTAATTTGCGCTGGGGAGTTTATCATTCCTCAGTTTTAAACCAGATATAGTGGAGCTAACATGGCTAAGCACCTGTTTACTTCTGAGTCAGTGTCAGAAGGTCATCCAGATAAAATTGCAGACCAGATTTCTGATGCGGTTCTTGACGCGATTCTAGAGCAAGATCCAAAGGCTCGTGTTGCATGTGAGACTTACGTTAAAACCGGTATGGTAATGGTGGGTGGTGAAATCACGACTTCAGCATGGGTTGACATCGAAGAGTTAACTCGTGAAACCGTTCGTGAAATCGGCTACGTACACTCAGATATGGGCTTTGACGCGAACTCTTGTGCAGTTCTAAACACAATTGGTAAACAGTCTCCAGATATCAACCAAGGTGTTGATAAAGCTGACCCTAAAGAGCAAGGTGCAGGCGACCAAGGCATCATGTTTGGTTACGCATGTAACGAAACTGAAGTACTCATGCCAGCGCCAATCACTTACTCTCACCGTCTTGTTGAAAAGCAAGCAGAAGTTCGTAAAAACGGCACACTACCTTGGTTGCGTCCAGACGCAAAATCTCAGGTAACGTTCCAGTACGACCAAGGTAAGATTGTTGGTATCGATGCTGTTGTTCTTTCAACTCAGCACTGTGATTCAATCTCTACGCCTGACCTACGTGAAGCTGTAATGGAAGAAATCATCAAACCTGTTCTTCCTGCAGAGTGGATCAGCAAAGACACTAACTTCTTCATCAACCCAACTGGTCGTTTCGTTATTGGTGGCCCAATGGGTGACTGTGGTCTAACTGGTCGTAAAATCATCGTAGATACTTACGGCGGTGCAGCTCGTCACGGTGGCGGTGCATTCTCTGGTAAAGATCCATCGAAAGTAGACCGCTCTGCAGCTTACGCAGCACGTTACGTAGCGAAAAACATCGTAGCGGCTGGTATGGCTGACCGTTGTGAAATCCAACTTTCTTACGCAATCGGTGTTGCTGATCCAACGTCTATCATGGTTGAAACGTTTGGTACCGAGAAAGTATCTCACGACATCATCATTGAAGCGGTTCGTCAATTCTTCGACCTACGTCCATACGGTCTACAAGAAATGCTTAACCTACTTCAACCAATCTACAAGAAGACAGCAGCATACGGTCACTTCGGTCGCGAAGAGTTCCCATGGGAAGCGACTGATAAAGCTGAGCTTCTACGTGATTTCGCTGGCATCAAGTAATCGAGCCATGCAAGAATCAACAAAGCCCTCGCCTTATGGCGGGGGCTTTTTGTATCGAACATTCCTTCCTCCCCTTACCGAACAAAAATTCAGCAATTATTTGTAAATTCCCCTATCACCGCCAATAGTTAACATAATGTTAAATGCACTTTTCGATGCATATAACACCGAGTAATAAGATGTAGGTTCACGTGGTGAAGTCCGTGATTAAAACACGTAAACCAAACATCCTTTTGTATGGCTCGATACCAAGTCACTGTACTCCTTAAGATAACCATTGAGATGATCGAGTACTGACGACCTTGGTAAGCGTTGACACCGTGGGAATTAATCAAGGAGGAGTTATGCCTCGTACCGTGAATCCATCTGACTTCCAAAGCAAACGAAAGGAAGTGCCAGATAATGAATACGCCAGAACCATTCCGTGTAACACCGTCAATCTGAGTGCACCCTTTCACTGGTTAGCTCTGGGGTTACATGATTTCGTACGTATGCCTCTCATCAGTGCTTTTTACGGCATCTGTTTTATGGCAGCAGCGATTGGTATTGTGCTTCTGGTGCAATGGCAAGGCACACACTTAGTGGTGATGCCAAGCCTCATCGTCTATATGCTCATAGGTCCGTTTTTAGCACTGGGTCTTTATGATGCGAGTTGGGAGAGAGAACGTGGGCACAAAGCGCGCCTGCTTCATTCCATGAAAGCGATTGGTCGTAACTCCAGCTCACAATGGGCGTTCGCAGTATTGCTTGCCGTTTGTATGATTTTCTGGATGCGTATCGCTGCGCTGCTCCACGCGTTGTACCCATCCGTACAAGGCGCACCACTGACTGAGTTTTTGCCTTTTCTGGTCATAGGCTCATTGGTTGGATTCGTGTTGGCGTGTACCGTATTTAGTATCTCTGCGTTTTCGATTCCATTAATGATGGAGCGCCGTGTCGACATGATGACAGCGGTGTTTACTAGCTTTAACGCGGTGAAATCCAATATTCCGGCCATGATTGTTTGGGCAGCGATTATTTGTGGCGGTATCTTGATTGGCTTTGCTACCTACGGAATCGGTATGTTGTTTACCATGCCAATTTTGGGCTACGGTACATGGCACGCCTACCATGCAACCATCAAGAAAAAACACACGCCTTAACGGACAAATGCTATGATTCAGCCCTCGTCAACGCGGGGGCTTTTTATTGAATACACCGGAGTATGGATGGACATTGAACTGAGTTATAAAGCCAAGCAAGTCATGGCTGATTGTATCTCTTTGGCACAGCAGGCATTTAAGCGCTCATTCCCTATCCCAAGCATCACATTCAACGTTCGCGGTAAAGCAGCGGGAAAAGCCTACCTTCAATTAAATCAGATTCGTCTCAACCCTATTTTATTTAGAGAAAATCCACAGGCGTTTTTGGAAGAAGTAATTCCTCATGAAGTCGCCCACTTAATCACCTACCAAGTGTACGGCCGAGTTCGACCACACGGAAAAGAGTGGCGAGGCGTCATGGAATCCGTATTTGGTATTCCTGCCAACACCACACACCGTTTTGAAGTTACCTCAGTCCAGGGTAAGACGTTTGAGTATCGTTGCGGCTGCATGACCTACCCGCTCTCGATTCGCCGACACAATAAAGTACTGCGCAAAGAGGCAACCTACTCCTGTCAAAAATGCCACCAGCCTTTGAATTTTACAGGTGTTCAACTTTCTTAATTTCTCCGGTGAGAAACAGCGGCGATCACTTGTTTATTTTTATTATTAACAGACTCATTACGAAAGCCAATCTCTGAGTGGTAGAATGATTAAAGTCATACTTTTTAAAGACTTTAATCATGAAATACTTGTTTACTCTGTTTCTCTTTGTTCTTTCTACTTCCGCTTTTTCTGCCCCTCCTAGCTCATTTTCTGCCGCCAAACGTGAAGCGGTGAAAATCTATCAAGACCACCCAAGCAGTTTTTACTGCGGTTGTGATATCCAGTGGCAAGGCAAAAAAGGCGTTCCTGACTTAGTCTCTTGCGGTTACCAAGTTCGCAAACAAGAAAAACGTGCAGCTCGCATTGAATGGGAACATGTGGTTCCTGCTTGGCAATTCGGCCACCAGCTCCAGTGTTGGCAAAGCGGTGGGCGCAAAAACTGTTCGCGCAACGACACGGCTTTTAAACTCATGGAGGCGGATTTACACAACCTGACCCCAGCGGTTGGTGAGCTGAACGGAGACCGTTCTAACTTCAACTTCAGCCAATGGAACGGCATGGATGGTGTCAGTTATGGCCGCTGCGACATGCAAGTGAACTTCAAGCAACGCAAAGTAATGCCACCCGACAGAGCCCGTGGCTCGATTGCACGCACTTACTTATACATGAGCAAGGAGTACGGATTCAAACTATCCAAGCAGCAAACTCAGCTAATGAGTGCTTGGAACAAAACCTATCCGGTAGACAAATGGGAATGTGAGCGTGACGAGCGCATCGCCAAAGTACAAGGGAACCACAACCCGTTTGTTCAAGAGGCTTGCCGCGCACTGTAAAAACACAAGCGCACCCGAGCTTTGTTTGAGGCGTTTCCTTCATTCGAAACGCCTCTTGCCCCTTGTTTTTTCGGTGGAAAGCATCCATGTTAGGAACTAAGTTTATTCTCTTGCTGGAAATCTCATGCGTATCCCTCGAATTTATCATCCAGAAACCATTCATCAACTTGGTACCATCGCTTTAAGTGAAGACGCTGCAGGCCATATCGGCCGAGTACTTCGCATGAAAGAAGGCCAAGAAGTTCTATTATTTGACGGCAGTGGCGCAGAGTTCCCAGCAGTGATCAGTGAAGTCAGTAAAAAGAACGTTCTCGTTGACGTAACTGAGCGCGTCGAAAGCAACATTGAATCCCCTCTCGACTTACATCTTGGCCAAGTCATTTCACGTGGCGATAAGATGGAGTTCACCATCCAGAAATCAGTAGAGCTTGGCGTTAATACCATCACACCACTTATTTCTGAACGTTGTGGCGTAAAGCTGGATCAAAAGCGTTTTGAGAAAAAGCTCGCTCAGTGGCAGAAGATTGCGATCAGTGCGTGTGAACAATGTGGTCGCAACGTAGTACCAGAAATTCGCCCAATCATGAGCTTGGAGCAGTGGTGCCAAGAAGAGTACGATGGTCTAAAGCTCAACCTTCACCCTCGTGCAAAATACTCAATCAACACCCTGCCGACACCTGTAGAGAAAGTGCGTCTTCTGATCGGCCCTGAAGGCGGTTTGTCGTCAGAAGAGATCGACATGACTCGCGAATACCAATTTGAAGAGACGCTACTCGGCCCTCGCGTTCTACGCACCGAAACTGCGGCTCTGACAGCAATTACAGCCTTACAAGTTCGTTTCGGCGATCTTGGTTAAAACGGAGAAAAATAATGATCAAACTCGGTATTGTAATGGACCCAATCTCGTCCATTAACATCAAGAAAGACTCTAGCTTTGCCATGATGCTTGAAGCGCAACGCCGCGGCTATGAAATCCACTACATGGAAATGAACGATCTTCACCTAGACCAAGGCAAAGCGATTGCCGACACTAAAGTGGTTGAGCTGAAAGAAGATCCAAACGGCTGGTACGAGTTCAAATCTGAACAGACGATCGAACTGTCTGAGCTCGACGCGGTACTCATGCGCAAAGATCCTCCATTTGATACCGAGTACATCTACGCGACTTACATTCTTGAGCGTGCTGAAGAACAAGGCGCATTGATCGTTAACAAACCTCAAAGCCTACGCGACTGCAACGAAAAACTGTTTACCGCTTGGTTCCCAGAACTTACGCCAACCACAATCGTGACACGCAAAGCAGAAAAAATTAAAGCCTTCCGTGAAGAGCACGGCGATGTGATCCTCAAACCTCTTGATGGTATGGGCGGCGCTTCAATTTTCCGCGTAAAAGAAAACGATCCAAACGTGTCGGTGATCATCGAAACGCTGACTAACCATGGTCAAAACTACGCGATGGCGCAAACCTTCGTGCCAGACATCAGCAATGGTGATAAGCGTATTCTTGTTGTTGACGGTGAACCGATGCCTTACTGTCTTGCGCGCATTCCTGCTAAAGGCGAAACGCGCGGCAACCTAGCTGCTGGTGGTACTGGTGAAGCTCGTCCGCTAAGCGAAACAGATATGAAGATTGCTCAAGCTGTTGCTCCGACTCTAAAAGAAAAAGGGCTTATCTTTGTTGGTCTTGATGTGATTGGCGACAAGCTAACTGAAATCAACGTGACTAGCCCAACTTGTATTCGTGAAATCGAAGCGGCATTCGACATTTCTATCACTGGCAAACTGATGGATGCCATTGAACGTCGTGTGAAAGGCGAATAACTGAATATATAGTACAGTTATAGTAGAGAACCAGACATTATCTTAAGCAAACTCATGCACATAGTCGCGAGTTTGCTTAAGTGCATTTACGAGTCTTAAAGGTCGGTATGAGAATGAACCTCACAAACCATTTTTTAGTAGCCATGCCTGGAATGAAAGATCCGTATTTCCAGAATAGCGTTATCTACGTTTGTGAACATAACGAAGAAGGCGCAATGGGTCTGATGATCAACGCGCCTGTTGATATCACTGTAGGTAACATGCTCAAGCAAGTTGACGTGCAGCCTGTTCACCCACGCCTGTTTGAAGCCAGCTTAGATAGACCCGTCTACAATGGCGGTCCAATCTCAGAAGACCGTGGTTTTATTCTACATAAACCGAAAGATTACTATGAATCCAGCATTCAAATGACCGATGACCTTGCTGTCACCACTTCACGAGATATTCTTTCCGTATTGGGGACAGAGGCTGAGCCAAGTGACTATTTGGTTGCTCTTGGTTATTCCGGTTGGAGTGCTGGTCAGTTAGAAAATGAACTGGTTGAAAACTCTTGGCTAACCATCGAAGCCACACCAGAAATCATCTTCGATACGCCCATTACAGAGCGCTGGAAAAAAGCGGTAGAAAAGCTAGGTATCGACCCAAGCCAATTGTCGGCAGACGCAGGTCATGCGTAACACAACCGCCTTCCTTAACTTCTACTTCATTAAGATTTGAGACACTGTATGTCACGCACAATAATGGCCTTCGACTTCGGTACTAAAAGTATTGGTAGCGCGATTGGTCAAGAAATCACTGGTACCGCTTCACCACTGAAAGCGTTTAAAGCCAATGATGGCATTCCAAATTGGGATGACATCGAAAAACAAATTAAAGAATGGCAGCCAGACTTATTGGTCGTAGGCCTGCCAACGGATTTGCATGGTAAAGATTTAGAAACCATCACCCCGCGAGCGAAAAAATTCGCGAAGCGTCTGCAAGGTCGTTATGGCTTGCCTGTTGAATTACATGATGAGCGCTTATCAACTTCAGAAGCGCGCGCAGAATTGTTCAGTATGGGTGGCTACAAAGCCTTATCGAAAGGCAATATCGACTGCCAATCTGCCGTGGTCATTCTAGAAAGTTGGTTTGAAGCGCTTTGGGGTGAATAAACCTCGCAAGCACAATGAAAAAGGTTGGCAGAAGCCAACCTTTTTTGTGTCTTGAATACGCTTAATCCATATCGATTTTGACATTGGCAAGACTGCCTGTAGAGAACGGCTCACCACGCTGTGTTTTCAGCATTAAACGAAGATCGTTAGCAGAATCTGCACTGTGCAGTGCATCCTCTTCGCTGATTTTACCTTGCATCACCAGCTTGTAGAGCGATTGGTCAAACGTCAGCATGCCAAACTCATTGGATCGTGCCATGGTTGATTTCAATTCGTGTAAATCACCACGACGTATCAAATCCGACACTCGTGGACTGTTTAGCAAGATCTCAAACACACCATGACGCCCTTGACCATTCTTATCGCGGATCAGCTGCTGACCAATCACGCCTTTTAGGTTCATCGACAAATCAAACAAGAATTGCTCTTTTTGATCTTTAGGCACCAAATGGAGAATACGTTCTAACGCTTGGTTGGCGTTGTTAGCGTGCAACGTTGCCATACACAAGTGACCCGTTTCGGCGAAGGTCATCGCGTATTCCATCGTTTCTCGGCTACGGATCTCACCTATCAAAATCATATCTGGCGCTTGGCGCAGCGAGTTTTTCAGTGCGACTTCATAGCTTTCGGTATCCAAACCCACCTCACGCTGAGTCACGATACAACGCTTATGCTCATGCACAAATTCGATCGGATCTTCGACCGTCAAGATGTGACCGGTTTTGTTGCTGTTTCGATAGCCCGTCATCGCTGCCATCGTGGTCGATTTACCCGAGCCAGTCGCGCCGACCACCAGCACCAAACCACGCTTGGCAATCGCTAAGTCTTGCAGCACTAAAGGCAGTTTTAACTGCTCAAAAGTAGGAATGATGGTTTCGATACGGCGAATAACTGCACCCGGCAGTTCTCGCTGAAAAAAAGCACTAACACGGAAGCGACCACAATCTCTGACGATAGCAAAGTTTGATTCGCGGCTTTTGCGAAACTCCTGACGCCGATCCGGATCCATTGCGCTATCAAGCAACTTTGCAACATCATGTTCGGTGAGTTTCTCCCCTTGCGGACGCAATTCGCCATCCACACGAAATAGAATTGGCGCACCAACCGTGATGTAAAGATCCGACGCTTTTAGCGTCAACATACCTTCAAGAAATTTATTCAGATCCATCTTCCGTATTCACCATTATCTGTATGAGCGTTACGAGAATTGCTGCACTTCAAGCCCAATCTTGCTGTCGACTTCTTCGCGCGAAACCATGCCTTGCGCCATCAACTGACGGGCATTTTGTTCCATGGTTTGCATTCCATGCGCGGCACCCGTTTGAATGATTGAGTACATCTGCGCGACTTTGTCTTCGCGAATCAAGTTACGAATCGCGGGCGTTGCCATCATGATTTCGTGACAAGCAATACGACCACCGCCATTACGTTTCAAAAGTTTTTGCGCGATAACCGAACGAAGGGATTCAGACAACATGGAACGCACCATGTCTTTGTCACTACCTGGGAACACATCGATGATACGGTCGATGGTTTTTGCTGCTGAACTGGTGTGCAACGTACCGAAAACTAAGTGACCCGTTTCTGCCGCCGTTAACGCTAGGCTGATGGTTTCTTTGTCACGCATCTCACCGACAAGGATCACATCCGGGTCTTCACGCAATGCGCTGCGTAGCGCGTTTTGGAAGCTATGGGTATCACGGTGAACTTCACGTTGGTTGATCAAACACTTATTGTTGTTGTGAACAAATTCAATCGGATCTTCAATTGTGAGGATATGCTTGTTGTGATTACGGTTAATGTAGTCAACAATGGCTGCTAAGGTTGTCGATTTACCAGAACCCGTTGGGCCAGTAACCAAAACCAAACCTTTTTCAGCATTCGCGATTTTTTTGAAGATCTCTGGCGCTTCTAGCTCTTCCAGAGTTGGGATGCTACTTGGGATGGTACGGAACACTGCCGCACAACCGCGAGATTGGTTGAAAGCGTTGACACGAAAACGGCCAACGTTATGCAATTCAAAAGAGAAATCGACTTCGAGTTTTTCTTCGAACTCACTGCGCTGGGCATCGTTCATGATTTCAAAAACCAAACGATGCACTTCTTGGTGTGTAAACGCTGGAATGCCCAGTTTTCTCACATCACCATCAATACGAACCATTGGTGGTACACCTGCAGAAAGATGTAGATCCGAAGCATTATGTTTTACACTAAAATCCAGTAACTCAGTGATATCCATTTAAAATCCTTAAGTCTAAAGTACAGCTATGAGTAGTATTCAACAAAATATTGAACATATCACCTCTCAAATTCGACGCGACGAACAAAAATGTGGTCGATCTCCAGAGTCAGTGCAACTTCTAGCGGTAAGCAAAACTAAACCTGTCGAGGCAATTCTCGAAGCCTACCAAGCGGGACAAACCGCGTTTGGTGAAAACTACGTCCAAGAAGGCGTCAGTAAAGTTCAGCACTTTGCCGAGCATTATCCAGATAATCGAATCGAATGGCACTTCATTGGCCCGATTCAATCGAATAAATCGCGACTTGTTGCTGAACATTTCGATTGGGTTCACACCATTGATCGCGCTAAGATCGCACAGCGACTCAATGAGCAACGTCCGCAAGAACTCAAACCATTGCAAGTGCTGATTCAAGTCAACACCAGTGGTGAAGATTCCAAATCTGGCGTTAGTGACGCAGAAATATTCGAACTGGCTGAGTTGATTTCTCGCCTTCCCAACCTCACTTTAAGAGGATTGATGTCGATTCCTGCGAACGTGTCAGACTACGACGCCCAGCTTCGTGAGTTCGAGAAGCTAGCGACACTGAAGCAAACCCTTGAACAGCAATACCCAGAAATCGATACCTTATCGATGGGCATGAGTGGCGACATGACCGCTGCGATTGAAGCAGGCAGCACTATGGTTCGTATCGGAACGGCTATCTTTGGCGCGCGAGACTACAGCACGAAAAGTGAATAGTCATTTAAGAGCGAAAATGCTTAATTGATACCGCGATGAAACAGCGGTTAACGCAAAGCGGCGCCATTATACACCTGAGCGCACAATAAATCGTAAATATCATGATGGAAATCAGACAAATGGAACATAAAAAGATCGCCTTTATCGGTGCGGGAAACATGGTCAGAGCCATTGTTTCTGGCCTCGTGGCTAACGGCTACCCTGCACAAAACATTGTTGCAACCGCCCCATCAGAGGCGCGTCGTCTGCCGCTTGAGCAAGATTTTGGTATCCGCACCACCAGCGACAACATGCTGGCCGCGTCCGAGGCCGATGTGGTGGTTCTGTCTGTGAAACCACAAATGATGGCGGATGTTTGTAAACCTCTGCAATCTATCGACTTTAGCAACAAGCTCGTAATTTCTATTGCGGCAGGCATCAATTGTTCACGTTTGGATGAGATGCTAGCGACAAAATTGAATTTGGTTCGCGTCATGCCAAACACTCCATCTCAGTTGGGTTTGGGCATGAGTGGCTTATTCGCTCCAGAACATGTCAAAGAACAAGACAGAGCCTTTGCCGCAGAACTGATGCAAGCAGTTGGTAAAGTGTGCTGGGTGGAACAAGAATCTGGCATCAACAATGTGATTGCAGCAGCAGGCAGCGCTCCGGCATACTTCTTCCTGTTTATGGAAGCGATGCAAGCTGAAGCGATAGCTCAAGGCTTTGATAAAGAAACGGCTCGTTTGTTGGTTCAACAAGCAGCGCTGGGTGCGGCAAGTATGGTGGTGAGCAATCCAGACACCGAACTTTCGACACTGCGTGAAAACGTGACTTCGAAAGGCGGCACAACCGCCGAAGCACTTCGTACATTCAACGAACATCAGTTAACGGACATCGTTGCAAAAGCCATGCAAGCTGCGGTTGCTCGCGCAGAAGAAATGGAAAAACTGTTTTAATTATCTGGATGATTCTCAAGAAACATCATCCACTACTTGTTAAGGGTACCTTATGAATTCAATGAGTTTTCTCATCTCAACCCTATTTGACCTGTATATCATGGTCGTGATTTTGCGAATTTGGTTGCAAGCTGCACGTGCAGATTTCTACAACCCGTTCTCGCAATTTATCGTAAAAGCGACTCAGCCAGTCATTGGCCCACTGCGTCGTGTTATTCCATCAATCGGCAATATTGACCTTGCAACGGTTCTGTTCGCTTACGTGCTGTGTGTATTGAAATTTGTCGCGCTGATTCTGATTGCGTCTAACGGCTCTGTCTCTTTTAGTGTTGATTTCCTATTCTTAGGTTTGTTATCGCTACTAAAAGCTGCTGGTGGCCTTCTGTTCTGGGTATTGTTGATTCGCGCAATCCTAAGCTGGGTGAGCCAAGGTCGTAGCCCAATTGAATACGTGTTCCATCAATTAACCGAGCCAATGTGCGCACCAATTCGTCGCGTGCTTCCTGCTTTTGGCGGCTTGGATTTGAGCGTGCTGGTTCTGTTCATCGGTTTGCAATTCGCAAACTTCTTGATGGGCGATATCATTGGTCCTATTTGGTTCCAACTGTAATGTCCGCAGCAGTTTGGCAAGATGGCGAGGACATCGTCCTTAAGCTTTATATTCAACCAAAAGCAAGCCGCGATAAGATCGTCGGCTTGCACGGTGAAGAGCTCAAAATCGCCATCACTGCACCACCTGTCGATGGCAAAGCCAATGCTCACCTCACCAAGTTCTTAGCCAAGCAGTTCAAAATAGCTAAGGGTTTGGTTCACATAGAAAAAGGTGAACTAGGACGGCACAAACAAATTCGGATAGAATCGCCCGTACAGATACCCGCTGAAGTAAAAGCCATCTTATGATGGCTTTTTATTTATAATTTTGTACCACACTTACTAGTACCAACTATCGGACATGCTTTTTTAACCTGCCACTCGGGTAAAATTGCAACTATGGTTGGCTCATAACGAGTGCTTTGAGGAAGTAACAATGAGCAAATGGATTACCGCATTACTGATCAGTCTGTTGTCATTACCGACCTTTGCTGAACAGTTCAAAAACATGAAAGACATCGAAGTACACTATGTGGCTTTTAACTCGACTTTCCTGACACCTAAAGTCGCTCGCAGCTACGACATCAAACGTAATGGTTACGTGGCTGTAGTGAACATCAGCGTGTTAGACAGCGCCTCTTTAGGTAAGCCAGCGGTCGAGGCGAAGGTAGGCGGACATGCGAAAAACTTAATTGGCCAAACTCAAAAGTTGACCTTTCGTGAAATTAAAGAAGGCGAAGCCATTTACTACTTAGCCGAGCTGCCAATTACTCACGAAGAAACTTTTACCTTCGATATTGACGTTAAAGCTGGAAACAAAGGCTCAGGTAAGCTTAAATTCACCCAGAAATTTTTTGTCGAAGAGTAATTGGGTTGTGATGATCTAAATGCTTTTTGATCTAAGTAGGCCAAAAGCCTCTATCAGTTACAGAATATCTAGAGGAGAACGATTAGTTCTCCTCTATAACTATTAAAAGAGATTCCCATGAAAAAAATTGTGCTAGCAACAGGCAACCAAGGCAAAGTTCGCGAGATGGCAGATCTACTGTCTGACTTCGGTTTTGAAGTATTAGCGCAAAGTGAATTCAACGTATCAGAAGTTGCTGAAACGGGCACCACATTCATTGAGAACGCAATCATTAAAGCTCGCCATGCCGCGCAAGAAACTGGCTTACCAGCGATTGCAGATGATTCTGGTCTGGAAGTCGATTTCCTAAAAGGTGCACCAGGCATCTACTCAGCTCGTTACGCCGGCGAAAAAGCCTCTGACCAAGAGAACCTAGAGAAGCTACTTAAAGCAATGGAAGGCGTGCCAGAAGCAGAACGTACTGCGCGTTTCCACTGTGTATTGGTATTGATGCGTCACGAAAACGATCCAACGCCTATCGTTTGTCATGGCAAATGGGAAGGTCGCATTCTGACTGAAGCACATGGCGAAAATGGCTTTGGTTACGACCCTATCTTCTTCGTACCAGAAGATAACTGTGCGTCAGCAGAGCTAGAGCCGACACGTAAAAAGCAGTTGTCTCACCGCGGTAAAGCACTGAACTCACTGTTTGCTCAGTTATCAGCACAAACCGCACAGTAAGATCGAGTGAACTTGTCCATGTTAACGCCCCCAGCACTCAGCTTGTATGTACACATCCCATGGTGTGTACAAAAGTGCCCTTATTGCGACTTTAACTCGCATGCGCTTAAAGCGGAGATCCCAGAAGAAGAGTACATCAGTGCCCTTCTAGAAGATCTGGATACCGATATTGATAAGTACCGCTTAAATGACGTACCGCGTCCGCTGCATTCCATCTTCATTGGCGGTGGTACGCCAAGTTTGATTTCTGCAAAAGGCATTGAGCGTTTGCTAAAAGGCATCGAAGCGCGAATTCCATTCAAGCCAGACATTGAAATCACTATGGAAGCAAACCCTGGCACCATCGAAGCAGAGCGTTTCGTGGGTTATCGTAAAGCGGGCGTCACGCGAATTTCCATCGGAGTTCAAAGCTTTGAGCAGGAGAAGTTGGAGCGTCTAGGACGAATTCATGGTCAAGACGAAGCCGTTAATGCAGCGAAACTTGCCCATCAAATTGGTTTGAACAGCTTTAACCTCGACTTAATGCACGGCTTACCCGATCAAAGCATCGAACAAGCGCTAGCCGATTTGGACAAAGCGATTGAGCTCGCACCGCCGCACCTGTCTTGGTATCAGCTCACCATCGAACCAAACACCATGTTCTACTACAAGCCACCGACACTACCAGATGACGATGACTTGTGGGACATCTTCGAACAAGGGCATGAAAAGCTAGCAGCAGCAGGTTACGTTCAGTACGAAATCTCTGGCTACAGTAAACCGGGCTATCAGTGTCAGCACAACCTGAATTACTGGCGCTTTGGCGATTACCTTGGCATCGGCTGTGGCTCGCATGGCAAATTGAGTTTTGCCGATGGGCGCATCATTCGTACCACGAAAGTGAAGCATCCTCGTGGCTACTTGGCGGCGTATCAAAATATGGTGAAGCCGTATTTGCATACTGAGCAGCTTGTTGCCGATGAAGACCGCCCATTTGAGTTCTTCATGAACCGCTTCCGCTTGATGGAAGCGTGTCCGAAGCAAGATTACGTGGATACCACTGGCTTGCCGCTCAGTACCATTCAAGACACCATTGATTGGGCGTTAGAGATGGGCTATTTGAGTGAAACGGAGACGCACTGGCAGATCACCGAGAAAGGAAAGCTGTTCCTCAACGACTTACTTGAAGCCTTTATGGCAGAAGAAGACGAAGAGTAAACCACGCGAACTACAAAAAAGCCTCTCAGACGAGAGGCTTTTTGTATAGAAACAGTTAACACTAAAAAATCGAACGGCCAATTCGCTCAGAGAGCAGTTCCAGTGCTTTCGTACCCGCCAGCGAGTTCCCTGACGCATCAAGTTCTGGAGACCAAACCGCAATGGTCATTTCACCCGGCACTACGGCAATAATACCGCCGCCAACGCCAGATTTACCCGGCATACCCACACGGTAAGCAAACTCACCGGCACCATCGTATAAACCACAAGTTGCGAGCAATGCATTCAGTTGCTTCGTTTGTGTTGGTGACACCACTGGCTTGCCCGTTTGCACGGAAGTGCCTTTGTTGGCTAGGTAGCTAAAGGTTTTTGCTAAGTCCACACAGCTCATCTTTAAAGCACAGGCATGGAAATAGTTTTGCAGCACAGGAATAACCTCGTTTTCGAAGTTCCCGAATGAACGCATTAGGTAAGCAATCGCCGCGTTGCGATCGCCGTGCATCATTTCCGACGCGGCCACGACTTTGTCGTAGACAATGTGAGTATCGCCCGACAACTGACGAACAAACTCAAGTAAGCGCTGACGAGGTGCAGACAAACGACTTTGCAGCAAGTCAGCCACAACAATTGCACCCGCGTTAATAAACGGGTTGCGTGGAATCCCCTGTTCCATCTCCAACTGAATCAGCGAGTTAAACGCCTGACCGGATGGCTCTTTACCTACTCTTGCCCAAATTTCTTCTTGTTTGTACAAGCACATGGCCAACGTTAGGCTCAGTGCTTTCGAAATAGACTGAATAGAAAAAGACTCATCGGCATCGCCAGCCTTAATCACTTCACCTTCATTGGTGTATACCGCAATAGCTAATTTATTATTCGGTACTTTTGCCAGAGCCGGAATGTAGTCCGCCACTTTTCCTTGGCCGATCAAAGGGCGCACTTCCGCCAGAATATCTGTCAAAATTTCCGCTGTCGGTTTCATTGTCTACCTTCTTGTCACAAGAGTATTCGCTCAGAGGTAAAAAAAGCCAACAGAGCGTTGGCTTTTCATCGGATTCGTTATCGAAGATTCGATTATGGTTTCACTGCCACAATAATATTGCGGTTGATAGATTGATCAACACGGTGAAGATAACCGATGTAAGGCTCTTCTGAAAGTACCTTCCACCCTTGCTCTTCAAATAATGCCGCGACATCTTTCCATTTCAACGTGAATTCATTGAAAGACAGCACCACAGAACCTTGTTTTTTCAGCACCACTTTCCATGCAGGCAGAGCCTCTTTCAAAAGCTCTAGTGGGCTACGGTTCAGCTTGCTGTCTTTGGCATTTTTGCTACCGTGCTGCACACCATAAGGTAGGTCAGACACCATGACGTCAACCGAGTTTTTCTTCACAACTTGGTCAGCGATACGGGTATCTGCTGAATACAACTTCATGGTTTGAAGATTACCCTGGAGGTAGTCTTCTTTACTTGCAGCCGCTTCAACAACGAAGCCATCTGCCACTTTCTTGCCACCAGAAGTGCGCTTTTCCTTGCTCACTTTGTGCTTGAAGCGGCCATTCTTCATAAACTTAACGATGAAGGTTTGGATCTCTTGAACCCACTTCTGGTTGATCTCCACACCCACGACATTCAAGCCATGGATCAAACCTTCAAACAGTGTTGTACCCTTACCACACATTGGATCCATCAGCGTTAGCTGCGTGCTGTCAGTATTTACAGCACTCACGCCAAGGTTAACCATCAAGCGAGTAAACTGCTCATTGGTTTTACCTGTATAACGCAGGATCTGGCTCATGCTCTCAGGGAAAGTATTGAATACAGGCGCCTGAATTGGACGAAGCAAACCATCTTCACGCACTTCAAACAGCGCGTAATAGATAGAAGATGCGGCAATCTTACGAGACTGCGCTTCACTTAACGCCTGCTCACAAGAAAACACCAGCGCCGCAGGTAAACCCACGTCTTTGCTGCCAATTTCAGTCACTTCAACACCTTCAGAGGCCAAAATCGCTTTGAGCTCTGAGCATGCAATGGTCATTGCGCTATCAAAGTAAATTCGGTTGTGACCCGGATTCGCTAATATCGCGTAGTGGTACATCAACTGACTCCTTAAGCAATGCGTTCGTATTTAATATCCCACACACCGTGACCTAGACGGTGACCGCGAGCTTCAAACTTCGTCAGTGGACGATCTTCAGGACGAGGAACAAAGTCACCATCTTGCGCAATATTTTCGAAACCTGGCGCTTGGTTCATGATTTCAATCATGTGCTCTGCGTAATTTTCCCAGTCTGTTGCCATGTGGAAAATGCCTTCGTTCGGGATAAGCTTTTGACGAACCATTTCAGCAAACTCAAGCTGCACGATACGACGCTTGTGGTGACGCTTTTTGTGCCAAGGGTCTGGGAAGAATAACTGTAGCGTAGCAAGGCTGTCATTTGGGATCATGTGCTCAAACACTTCAACCGCATCGTGACACATTACGCGAAGATTAGTGATACCCGCTTCGCGTGCATCAGAAAGACAAGCACCAACACCTGGGCTATGTACTTCAATACCGAAGAAGTTTTTCTCAGGCGCATTCTTTGCCATTTCAACCAATGAAGCACCCATACCAAAACCGATTTCTAGTACGACTGGATTATCGTTACCAAACACTTCTTTCCAATCAAGAAGTTCTGCTTTGTAGTCGATACCCATTGTTGGCCAGCACTCGTTCATCGCGTTCTCTTGGCCTTTCGTTAGACGACCTTCGCGACGTACAAAACTGCGGATTTTACGGATCAGCTTGCCGTCTTCGTTGTATTCGTTGGTGGTTACTTCACTCATTGATTTTGCCTGCACATTGATTAATCAAAGCGGGGATTATCCAAAGAATTTACTCGGGTGCAAGTATTTGTTGAGCTTGTGGCCTATCGCTACCCAAAAGCCATCACACCCCCTGTAATATCCCCACTGTTTACCAGTTGTACTTCTTACCCATTCTGTGGTGCAATTTTGCCCCTAACCAATAATAGAATACAGAGCAAGTCGTGACCCCTTTCGCCAGTGCCATCTTAGAATGGTATGACGCATACGGAAGAAAAGATCTTCCGTGGCAACAAAACAAAACCGCATACAGTGTCTGGTTGTCTGAAATCATGCTTCAGCAAACACAGGTCACTACCGTTATTCCTTATTACCAACGCTTCTTGGAACGCTTTCCGACTGTCGTCGACCTTGCGAACGCAGAGCAAGATGAAGTGCTACACCTTTGGACTGGCCTAGGTTATTACGCGCGTGCTCGCAACCTTCATAAAGCCGCTAAAGAGGTCGCCCATAAATACAGTGGCGAGTTTCCACTTAATCTAGAACAAATGAATGCGCTTCCTGGAATTGGTCGCTCAACCGCAGCAGCCGTATTGTCATCGGTACACAAGCAACCGCATGCCATTCTTGATGGCAATGTAAAACGAACGTTATCACGCTGCTTTGCTGTAGAAGGTTGGCCAGGTCAGAAGAAAGTTGAAAATCAGTTGTGGGAAATTGCCGAAGCGCATACTCCGCAAACTGATGTAGATAAGTATAACCAAGCCATGATGGACATGGGGGCGATGGTTTGTACCCGCAGCAAACCTAAGTGCACCCTATGCCCTGTTGCTGATTTATGTGTGGCGAAAAAACAAGGGAACGTGCTCGACTACCCGGGTAAAAAGCCGAAGAAAGAAAAACCGGTCAAACAAACCCGCTTCGTGATGCTTCATCACCACAATGAGAACGGACACGAAGTATGGTTAGAACAAAGACCACAAACTGGTATTTGGGGAGGTTTATTTTGCTTCCCACAAACCGAACATGTGGACGTCGAAAGCGATATCGATTTACTACTTGAGCAACGTGGTATAAAAGCCAGCGACATCAATAAGCAGGAAACGTTAATCACGTTTCGCCATACATTTAGTCATTACCACCTAGATATCACACCGATTTTGATTGACCTGTCAAAGCAACCCGATGTGATAATGGAAGGCAGCAAAGGTCTTTGGTATAACTTATCTCAACCTGAAGAAGTGGGCTTAGCCGCACCAGTAAAACTTTTATTGGAAGCGCTACCTCACGAACTTCGTTAATTGAATACAAGGAGTCATTATGAGCCGCACTGTGTTTTGTGCTCGACTAAAGAAAGAAGGCGAAGGTCTGGACTTTCAACTTTACCCAGGTGAACTAGGTAAACGCATTTTCGATAACATCTCGAAAGAAGCTTGGGCTCAGTGGCAACACAAACAAACCATGTTGATCAACGAGAAAAAGCTCAACATGATGGATCCAGAGCATCGTAAACTGCTCGAAGCCGAAATGGTGAACTTCCTATTCGAAGGCAAAGACGTTCACATTGAAGGTTACACACCACCAAGCGAATAAAGCCAATTTGTTCAAAAGCAATGACATCACAACCTAAACTGTGATGTCATTTTTCCTCCAGCGTCTTGTCCTCATCACCTAAAAACTTATGAAGAAAATTGCTTTTATTGCCACCGCTCTCTTATTGGCAGGCTGTAGCCGCGAATTCGTCGAAAAAATTTATGACGTGAACTACGAGCCAACCAACCGCTTTGCAAACAATCTAGCAGAGCTACCAGGCCAGTTTGAGAAAGATACCGCCGCACTCGATGCGTTAATCAATAGCTTCTCAGGCAATATCAAAAAGCGTTGGGGACAACGTGAAGTGAAGTTCGCAGGTAAAAGTAACTACGTTAAATACATCGACAATTATTTAAGTCGGGCAGAAGTGGATTTCCAGAAAGGTCTTATCACTATCGAGACCGTTTCTCCGACCGAACCACAAAAACACTTGAAGAACGCGATCATCACCACATTGCTAACGCCAGATGATCCAGCAAACGTCGACTTGTTCTCATCGAAAGAGATCAAACTCGAAGGCCAACCCTTTTTGTACAAACAGGTGCTCGATCAAGATAAAAAGCCCATTCAATGGTCATGGCGCGCGAATCGCTTCGCTGACTATCTGATTGCCAATAACATCAAAACCAAAGATGTAGACTTTAAAAAAGCGTATTACGTTGAGATTCCAATGGTAGAGGATCACTTCTCTCAGCGTAGTTACCAATACGCGGATATCGTGCGTCGCGCGTCAAAAAAATACGACATTCCTGAAGATCTGATTTACGCCATCATCAAAACCGAGAGCAGTTTTAACCCTTACGCAGTAAGTTGGGCCAATGCTTATGGATTGATGCAAGTAGTGCCTAAAACCGCTGGTCGTGATGTATTTAAGCTCGTAAAGAACAAATCAGGACAACCTAGCCCAGAGTATTTGTTCAACCCAGAAAACAATATTGACACAGGAACCGCCTACTTCTACATCCTCAAAAACCGTTATTTACGCGAAGTTCAGCATCCAACTTCGTTAGAGTACAGTATGATTTCCGCTTACAACGGTGGAACTGGTGGTGTTTTAAACACATTTAATCGCAGTGACCGAAAACGCGCGATGCGAGATCTCAATTCTTTGCAACCCAACCAAGTTTATTGGGCGCTAACTAAGAAACATCCGAACGCTGAAGCGCGTCGTTACCTAGAAAAAGTTACAAATTTCAAAAAGGAATTTAACTCTGAGCACACTTTGTAATGACAGTTGAATAAAAAGCGTTCGAACAACCACTTTTTTGAAATTATTTAAAAAAAGTGGTTGACGCAAAGCGGGAAAATCCGTTTAATAGCGCTCCGTTGCCCGGATAGCTCAGTCGGTAGAGCAGAGGATTGAAAATCCTCGTGTCGGTGGTTCGATTCCGCCTCCGGGCACCACAATTTGATTTGTTGGTGTCTTAGCAAAAGTTATTACACGAACAAAAGCACAAAGAATA